>CACXGJ010000057.1 GCA_902767125.1 uncultured Ruminococcus sp.
GGTCAGATTGCGAAAGGCTGACCGACATTGTAGAGCGTAGAGAGTGAATAAATATAATCTCTCCAAGAGTACTCGACAATATTTTTGAAGTCACTAAGTGGCTTCTTTTTTATTGAAAATGTACGCCGAGCTTACATGAAAATGTAAGAAATAAAGGATAAAAAGCCTTTATGATAACAATTTGGAAATCCACCAAATGAAAGACAACAAAGTCTACAAGGCTATCTACAACGGTACAAAAGCCCTCCCCGAAACTCTCGTTTCAATGATTACAACTCGTGGTTTTGACCTCAACAGTTTTTGCTATCAAATGGACAGCTATTGTCAGAAAATCCTTTACGGAACTGTTTCCGCAGAGGATTTTTTTGTGGATATTTATACTCTTGATGACGAAGATAATCCCTTTGATGAAACCGTCTGGCACAAGGCTAATCCCGTTTTACTGCACCCCGATAATCCGAATTATCTCCAAAACCTTGAAACATTCCGCAGTGATGCACGAACCGCTCAGGATATGGGCGGTCATGATTTAGCCGATTTCATGGTGAAATCCCTTAATCTTTGGTACCGCAAAAAAAGCAATGAATTTGTCGAGCCTGAAAAATTCTCTCAATGCGGTATTGATAAAACTCTCGCTGATTTTTCGGGATATACCGTCAATATCGGCATAGACCTTTCAAGCGGTGGTGACCTGACAAGCTGGGGAATAGAAATTCCCCTTGAAGATAACGCTTTTTTTATCGACAGCCATTCATATATGCCGAGAGGACGTTTCGAGGAACACATCAAAACAGATCTTGCCCCCTATGATGTATGGGAAAATGCAGGTTTACTCACTGTAACAGGCGGAAAAGACTCCTACAAAAATGACTATTCCTTTATCATAAAAGAACTTCGTGAATGTGTTGAAAAGTATCATTTCCAAGTAAACGCTATCGGCATTGATCCGCATAATGCAGACGGTATACTGTCCGAGCTTGAAACTTTCGGTGCACCTGTCGTTATTGTTACTCAGTCTGCAAGAAATCTCAATGACGCTACAACGGATATACAAGCTCTTGTCAAGTCAAAGCGTTATTTCTACAACAAGAGGAATGAACTGCTTGCATACAGTTTTATGAATGCCGAAACGGTTTCCAACTCTTTTGATGAAATAAAAATTGATAAGCCTGCTGATATGAAAAACCGCAGAATAGACCCTGTTGATGCTGTCATAGATGCTCATTATCTTTCCATCAAAGACAAAAAAGAACAGCAAACAGACGTTAATGCCGAGCTTGAATTTTATCTCAAAATGATTCAAGGGGCAAAAAATGAGGAGTAAGAAAATAATTTCTCACTCCTTGATTTTATCAATCTTCGTAATGTCCTTTGCAAGCGATTATCCATAAATTGCCGTCAACAATGTCATAAACAAGTCTGTTTCCGTGGTCAATATGTCTACTCCATTCCTTGCGGTATTTCAAATGTTCGGGATGTCCTGTTCCTTCAGAAACTCCGTTTCTTTCAATGTCCTTTATCAGTTCATTGATTTTTTTTAAAGTTTTCTTGTCAGTGAGCTGCCAGTCAAGGTAATCTGCCCATGCCCTATCAGTCCATATTTTATTCATCTTCGTCTACCTCTATCAATTCATGGACTTGTCCCTGACCGCTTTTGAGTTGTTTTACACCCTGATCGATTTTTGCAAGATATTCCGCATTTTTTAATGCTTTCTGCATTTGGTTATACTGTTCAAGGCTCATCAAAACGACATTTTTTTCATTTTTTCGTGTGACGATAACAGTTTCGCCTTCATCAGTAGCCTTATCACAGTAATCTTTCAGGTTATTTCTTATTGTCGAGTAATTTACTGCCAACATAATTGAATCTCTCCTTTTGTGCAATATATTGTACAATTATTATATCATTTTTTCTTGCAAATGTCAATGAAAGAAGGTGATTTTATTTTTAATTTTCTGAAATCAAAACGAAAAAAGAATTATGAACAGATAGCTTTGAATAATTTATGCGAATTTCTGAATATCGGCTATGACAAAAGCCGTATGGCAGAAGTGACATATTTCACCTGTCTGAAAGTATTGAGCGAAGCCGTTTCAAAACTCCCTGTCGCTCTCCAAAAAGTCACTGATGACAACGGTATCGTTGATATGACAAATGATACTCTCTGGAAAACCATTCGCATACGTCCGAATCCATTTATGACACCCTCTACTTTTTGGAGTGCCGTTGAAAATTGCCGAAATCATTACGGAAATGCCTATGTTCACATTGACAGAACATCAGACGGTGTTAATTTATGGATTTTGGATCCGCAATGCGTAAGAATAAGAATGAGTATGCTGTGCGACCTATCCGAACAGCCCGACATTTACTATGTTTATACATCTCCGCAATCAGGCGAGGAACATATATATCCGTCTGATGACATTCTCCATTTCAAGACTTCCACAACATTCGGCGGTCTTATAGGTCTTTCAGTGCAGGAAAAGTTGAAATTGAGCCTTGACGGTGCAGTGAAATCTCAGGAGATGTTGAACAGCCTTTATGAAAATAACTTCGTTTCAAAAGTTGCTGTACAATTTCAGCCTGGAGCAGAAACGAATAC
>CACXGJ010000058.1 GCA_902767125.1 uncultured Ruminococcus sp.
AAAAAAGCTGTATTTTTATATATGTAATTTTTTTAGAAAAAAGAATAAGGGGATTTTTAAAATGCTTACATTGGATAAAGTCTATCACGCATCATATGTTCTTAAGGATGTTGTAAGACCGACAGACATGATAAAGGCTACTAATCTTGCAGATGACTTTGAGTTATATCTCAAAACCGAAAACTTACAGATAACAGGTGCTTTCAAAGCCAGAGGTGCTTATTACAAGATATCCCAACTGACGGAGGAGGAACGTGCCAGAGGTGTTATCGCCTGTTCGGCAGGAAACCATGCACAGGGTGTTGCACTTGCTGCCGCAAAATACGGTATAAAGGCTCTTATCTGTATGCCCGATTCCGCCCCCATCTCAAAGGTCGAGGCTACAAAAAGCTATGGTGCAGAGGTATGCCTTGTTGAAGGAACTTATGATGATGCACATGACAAAGCCGTTGAGCTTCAGCATGAGACAGGTGCTACTTTCATACATCCGTTTGATGACGAGCTTGTGATTGCAGGTCAGGGTACTATCGGTCTTGAAATTCTCGAACAGCTTTCCGATGTTGATGCGATCATCGTACCCATCGGCGGAGGCGGTCTTATAAGCGGTGTTTCCTACGCCGTGAAGTCGCTCAATCCGAAGGTCAAAATATATGGTGTTCAGTCGGCAGGGGCTCCGTCAATGTATATATCTATGGCTCATGGTCAGATCGAAACTCTGCCGAGTGTAAATACATTCGCTGACGGTATCGCCGTAAAAACTCCGGGTGAACTTACATTTGATATATGCAGCAAATACGTTGATGAAATAATGACTGTCACCGATGACGAAGTCGCAACAGCCATCCTCTCACTTATCGAAAAACAGAAGCTGATATCAGAGGGTGCAGGGGCTGTTTCGGTTGCAGCAGCTTTATTCGACAAATTCCCGCTCAAAGGCAAAAAGGTATGCTGCCTTGTATCGGGCGGAAATATTGATGTTACGATACTTTCAAGAGTCATCGACAGAGGCTTGCAGAAAACAGGCAGACTTTCGGAATTTACTATCGCGCACACCGATAAGCCGGGTGAGCTTCACACTGTTTCAAAGATAATCTCAAAGCTCGGTGCAAATGTAGTTGCAGTCAGCCATGACAGGGCAGACCTCAACACCGACATCAATTCATGCTATCTCCGTCTTTCACTCGAAACACGCAACCATGAGCATATTCAGAAAATTAAAGATGACTTGGCTAAACACGGTTATAAAATCGTACAGTAAAGTGAGGATTTAGGAGTGAGGAGTGAGAAACAGCAAAAGATAAATTTCTCAATCCTGTTCCGATATATATAGAGAAAGGAAGTTTTTTCAAATGGCAGAAGTAGTTTACACAAAAAATGCACCTGATGCAATAGGTCCGTATTCACAGGCTATCAAAACAAACGGTCTTGTTTTTACATCAGGTCAGATCGCTATCAATCCCGCAACAGGAAATGTTGAAGCCGATACTATCGAGGGACAGACCGAACAGGTCATGCAGAATCTTAAAAATCTCCTTGAAGCATCAGGCTCATCTCTCGAAAAGGCTGTCAAAACAGTTTGTTTTCTTGCTGACATGAACGACTTTGCAGCCTTCAACGCCATCTACGGAAAGTACTTCACAGGCAAGCCTGCCCGTTCATGCGTTGCTGTAAAGACTCTCCCCAAAAATGTCCTTTGCGAAGTTGAAGTCATCGCAGAATATTGATCGGGATTCTTTAGAAAGTCCGTATCGGCTCACACAAAAGCCGTTACGGACTTTTTTATTTCCTGCAAAAATATTTTCATAAGAAAATTCATATACATTGTGAGAGCGGAATGATCTCACTCCTCACTCCTCACTCCTCATTCCTCACTTTATGAAAGGCGGTGATATTATTTGATGAACGAAAAAGCTTTTTGGAGCAGTCTTATCGGATTCTTTACAATCAGTCTTATCGGAGTTGTCGGACATTTCTTATTTGAATTATCGGGAAATAATCAATTAATGGGATTGTTTACACCTGTAAACGAAAGCATCTGGGAACATCTTAAATTATTGTTCTTTCCTTTCATGTTCTATAATATCATGGAATTTTTAATATACGGCAGAAAAATACAGGGATTTTTATTCTCACGTGTTACAGGCGTTATTTTCGGCTTGATATTCATTCCATCAGCATATTTCCTTTATACATCCATCTTCGGCAAAAACTTTGCACCCGTTGATATCATGCTGTTCTTTATCAGTGTATTTTTGGCTTTTTATATAAGCTATCTTCGGATAGTAAAAAAATCAGACCAAAAGTCATGGCGAACATTCTCCGCATTGGTATTGTTCATGGGAATATCCGCCCTGTTTATCGGTCTTACTTTCTTTCCGCCCGATACAGCACTTTTTAAAAGCCCCGTATAAAAAAGTTTTTCGGAAAATCCCCTTGACAAATGCTTGTAAACGTGCTATTATAATTGCGTAATTCATATATGTTTAGTATGAATTAACACGAACATAGGAGTGGTATATAATGGCAAATTTTTATAACAGTATTACAGAAACTATCGGAAAGACACCTTTACTTAAAGCTAACAATTTTGTCAAAAGCAACGGCTTATCAGCAAATATCTTTGCAAAGCTCGAATATTTCAATCCCGCAGGAAGTGTCAAGGACAGAGTAGCAAAGGCTATGATAGATGATGCCGAACAAAAGGGCTTGCTCAAAGAGGGTTCTGCAATAATCGAACCGACAAGCGGAAACACAGGTATCGGTATAGCTGCAGTAGCTGCTGCAAGAGGTTACAGGGCTATCATGACAATGCCCGAAACAATGAGCATTGAAAGAAGAAATCTCCTTAAAGCCTATGGTGCAGAGGTCGTTCTCACTGACGGCTCAAAGGGCATGAAAGGAGCTATTGCAAAGGCTGAAGAACTTAAAAATGAGATTGAAGGTGCGGTTATCCTCGGACAATTCATCAATCCTGCCAACCCACAGGTACATTTCAATACAACAGGTCCCGAAATCTGGGACGATACCGACGGAAATGTAGATATATTTGTAGCAGGTGTCGGTACAGGCGGCACTCTTTCGGGTACAGGCAATTTCCTTAAATCAAAAAATCCCAATGCAAAGGTCATTGCAGTTGAGCCTGAAACCTCCCCCGTTTTATCCGAGGGTAAGGCAGGTCCCCATAAGATACAGGGAATCGGTGCAGGATTCGTTCCCGATACTCTTGATACAGATGTCTTTGACGAAGTCATCAAAGTACCAAATGCAGAGGCATTTTCAACAAGCCGTGCTTTTGCGAAAAGCGAAGGCGTACTTGTAGGTATCTCCAGCGGTGCAGCATTGTGGGCAGCCTTACAGCTTGCAAAGCGTCCCGAAAATGCAGGTAAAAATATTGTTGTTGTTCTCCCCGATACAGGTGAACGTTATCTCTCAACCGAGTTATTTTCATAAAAAGCGGTCAGGCAGTTTATAACTGTCTGACCGTTTTTTTACAGATTATTAAGGTAATTCAGCAGAAATCTTTCCGCAAGACTGTTTTTCTTGATATTTTCGACAGCCTGTTCATGTGTGAACCAATCTGCTTTATCCACTTCAACAGTGTTGAGATGTTCAAGACTTTCATCCTCGACTGTACAGGAATAATTCAGCATAAGTGTATTTGTATTTCCGAAATACTCACTTTTATTGAAATGCAAAGTCTTTACCTTGAGTCCTGTTTCCTCCATGACCTCACGAATGACAGCAGCCTCGGCATTTTCACCTTTATTTATATATCCCGCCACGAGAACATTATTTTTTTTGCCATACTGCTGTATCAGAAGTATCTTTGTCTTATCCGCATTTTCAACTATCATGCTGACGGCTGTTGAAAATATCGGGAATCTGTATTCACCGCATTTTTCACAGTACGGTATGATACCCTCATTTTCAAGTTCCTTATCTATCAGCTTATTACCACATTCATAACAATATTTCATTCAATATTCTCCCTGTTTTCGACATTCCGAAATATGTTCTTCACACCTTCGGGATGTCGTTTATCGTATATAATACCTATTACTCATAATGCTATTGCAATAATCCCTATACCGCCTATCAGAAATCCCGCAACTATCTGTTTGCCTACTTCTTCAAAATCATCATCTGAACGTGCAAACGGGGGATAATTGGGGTCAATATACAAAGTCATTGTCTTTCCCGTCTTGGTAGCTTTGGCAACATGAACATGATTAAAGCTATAATTTGAACCGTTGTATTCATATCTGAAATCAGCATAGGTACGGCTTCCATGACTGACTTTTACACAG
>CACXGJ010000059.1 GCA_902767125.1 uncultured Ruminococcus sp.
CCTGTCATACTTTTTATCATAATTTCATCATCTCTGTAAATCAGATTTTTTTTATAAATATTACAAGATATATTCTAAATCTTTATAAGATGATTGTCAACCGACTTACAAAAATATTAATAAATCTTTGTTAGTATTACATAAAAAACCATATATTTTGGTATTTTAAAGATACTTTTAATTACAAACAAACAGGTAAAACTATTTTCAAGGAGGTGAAAAACAAATTTATGAAAAAGAAAATATCGGATTTTCTGAAAATATTGACGGGAATAAGCACCGCATTTTTATTTGTGCTGTTGGGCATATGTACACTTACGGCATATCTGACTCCTTCACAGATAAGCCTGAATGAACAAAACAGCAAATTTCTTAAAAACAATTTTCCTATCTCACTGAAATTTTCGGAAAGCTCTGAAACCTATCCTGCTTTCGGTGACAGTCAGGATATTTCTCAAAATAGTACGACTGCTGAAATAATGCTTTTCAATTCTGTACCCATAAAGCAGGTAAATATAAATGTGACCGAAAGAAAAAAAGTTATCCTATGCGGAACACCATTCGGTATAAGAATATATACAGACGGTCTTGTGGTATCAGGGACATCTCCCGTAAAGACAGATGAAGGAAACAAATATCCGTCGAATGATGCGGGAATAAAAAGCGGTGATATCATTATCTCCGTCAACGGCAAAAAAATCGGTACAAATGAAGAATTAGCCTCTGTTGTCGAAAAAAGCTGTGGGGAACCGATTGATATAGCCGCACAAAGCAACGGAAATGAATATTTCACAAAAATAACTCCTGTACTTGACAGTTCAGTAAAAAAATACAGAATCGGTCTGATGGTGCGTGACAGCTGTGCAGGGATAGGCACAATGACCTTCATTGATCCCGAAAGCGGTACGTTTGCAGGCTTGGGACACGGTATCTGTGACAACAAAAGCGGCTGTCTTATGCCACTCCGAAGCGGTGATATAGTGGATGCAGGGATAGATTCCGTTACCAAGAGCATCTGCGGAAATCCGGGTTCACTGACAGGCTTTTTCAGTGATACCTCATCAAAAGGCACCATCACTTCCAATAACCAGTCGGGTATCTACGGAAGCATCAATGAATTTGACCGAAATGCAGATACTGTACCTGTACTGTTCAAGCAGGAAATAAAAAGAGGACCTGCAAAGCTCCTGACAACAATAAACGGGCATACTCCGAAATATTATGATATAATGATCGAGGATATAAGCTATAATAACATGAATATGTCAAAAAACATGACAATAAGAATAACCGATCCGGAGCTTGTCGAAAAAACAGGCGGGATTGTTCAGGGAATGAGCGGAAGCCCTATCATACAAGACAACAGGCTTGCAGGTGCAGTGACTCATGTATTTGTCAATGATCCTACGGGCGGATACGGTATCTTTGCGGAAAATATGATATATTTCGGCTCAATGTGCGATAATGTCTCATCCATGCAAAAAGCAGGCTGATATTCTTTTTAAACAAAATAATTGCAATATTTCCATAAAATCGCATTTTCTCTATTTGATTCACAATACTATTATACAAAATTGCCTGCAATTACCAATTTAAATTTGTTAAATCATTATCAAATTCAAAAATTTTCAAAAACACTATTGCTAAATTTACCATTTTATGGTAATATATGGTCATCACAAAAAATTAATGGAGGATTTGATATGAAAAACAAATTTAAAATGCTCATTGCCGAAGATGCTGCCGAATTTAGGACAAAGTCAGCGGATATTTTCACTGACAGCGGCTTTGACGCGAAATTTTGTGAAAAAGACGGCAGCAAGGTAGTTGAAATCATCCGCAGCTTCCAGCCCGATATTGTCATCATGGATACCTTTATGACAAATATTGACGGCATTGGTGTCATGCGTGGAATAAAAAATAAAAAAGATGTTAAATTTCCTGTATTCGTAGTTATATCCAACTTCGACAGCCCGTTGCTCGAAAAAGAGGTATTAAGTGCGGGTGCAGCTTATTATGTTATAAAGCCTTTCAATGTAAGCAGTCTTATCGACAGAATATGTGAGCTTATGGAATGCCGTGATGATGACAGCTTCAGCCAAGGCGAATTTTACAGCCCTGAACGTGAGCTTGAGATCACCATAACCGATATTCTTCATCAGATAGGTGTTCCTGCCCATATAAAAGGCTATAATTATCTGCGTGATTCGATCGTGATGTCAGTAAAACACCCCGAGATAATAAATGCTGTCACAAAGGTGCTTTATCCCTCCGTAGCCAAAAAATATGATACCACCTCATCAAGAGTTGAAAGAGCTATCAGACACGCCATTGAAGTTGCATGGGACAGAGGCGATGTAGATGTCCTTAACTCATACTTCGGCTACACCATCCACAACAGCAGAGGAAAGCCTACCAACAGCGAATTTATCGCAATGATATCCGACCGCCTTCGTCTTCACAAAAAGATAGCCTGACAAACCCTTTTCCTTAAAAAAATACCCCTAAACATTGAAACAGGACGGAAATTTTACAAAAATTTTCGTCCTGTTTCTTATTCTGTAATTATTTTGTAACTTTTTTTAAAAACCTGTAAGATTTCTGCAAAATGCACATAAAAAAACTCTCATTTTTACTTTAAAGAATTATATCCCTCGTTTTCGGTCATTTTTTCCATACGTCCCTTATACATATTGCACAAAAAAATCAGTTGAATTTATTTGACATTTACATCCGATTAGGCTATAATTTCATTGTCGGCTGAAATGATGCCGCCTGAAAGTTACAAACAAATGACAATCAGATTACAAAACTGATTTCTTAAGGAGACAATCATTATGGATAAGAAAAATATAAACCGCTTTTCCGTTAAAAAAGCAATAGCTGTTGCTCTTATGGGTACAATGTGTCTTTCAGCAGCAATATCTGTTTCGGTCATGTCAAAGACTGTTACAGTTACCGATGGCGAACAGACTATCAAAATAAATACTATAAATCCTCAAACAGATGCAATTCTTGAAAAAAGCGGTATCTCTCTCAATGAAAATGACAAGCTCATTCGCACGGAAAGCGAAAACAGTGATATAAGCATTTCTATCCTTCGTGCATTCAATGTAGATGTCGTTGACGTCAAATCAAAGAAAACCCTCACATTCAACGAAGGTACAGTTGCCGATGCCATCAAGGCGGCAGGTCTTACCTTGAGCAAGAATGATTCGGTCTCATTTTCAAGAGAGACTCGTCTTGAGCCTGATATGGAAATAAAGATTGCCCGATTCTATACTGTCAACCTGAATTTAAAGGGTGACAAGACCTCAAAGGAAGTTCCCGAAGGTACTGTAGAAAATGCTCTTGAATATCTTGATATCAAGCTCGACAAGGATGATGTTGTAAGTGTTGATTTGGATGAAGCAGTTACAGAAAATATGGATATAAGTATCGACAGCGTTACCTACAAGGATGTTACGACTGCCGAAAGCATCGCTTACAATACGGTATATCAGGATTCAAACGATATGTATATCGGTGAGACCTCTACCGTTCGGGAGGGTGTAAACGGTGAACGTACCATTGTTACAAGAGAAAAATACATCAACGGCAAGCTCGATTCATCTTCACAAGTAAGCAATGAGATAACAAAACAGCCTGTTGATGAGATCATTGCACAGGGTACAATGGAATATGTGAGTCAGGTATATACAAATTCGGGTTCTATTTCTGTCAACGAATCCGCAAATGTTCTCACAGACGTAAACGGCAATCAGGTGAATTACACAAGAGTCCTTACAGGTTCGGGTACTGCTTATTATGCTCCTGCGGGTGCTTTAACGGCAACAGGCAGACTTGCACGCTACGGCGTTGTCGCTGTCGATCCTGATATAATCCCCTACGGCTCTATCATGTACATAGTATCAAATGACGGTCAGGTAGTTTACGGCTATGCTGTTGCAGGCGATACAGGCGGAGCTTTATGGGCAGGTACTGCGATTGTTGACCTCTATTACAATACCTATGATGAGTGCTGTCAGTTCGGCAGACGTGATGTTACGATATATGTCCTTGAGGGTGTTTCGGAGGACATTACATATTGATAAAGACACAAAAAACACTGTATCATGAAAAGATACAGTGTTTTTTTAATTTAGCACAAAGGAGCAAATATCCTCAAAATACCGTCAATATACCATCTAAAGTCACCTGTCTTAAGGTCACTCAATGTCCGTAGAGTTGATTTCGACTGCGTTTTGAGGAAATCAGCTTCAATGTCCTTTATCATTTCAGACTTGTAGAAGACCGAATTATTTTCAAAATGCAGGAAAAGACTTCTGTAATCAAGGTTGACTGTTCCGACAGCAGCTATATTCCCGTCAATGATACAGCCCTTTGCATGAACAAAGCCCGGGGTATATTCGTAAATTTTAACACCTGCATCCATAAGTGTTTTATAATATCCCCGTGATATCCTGTAAACCAGCTTTTTATCGGGTATGCCCGGCATTATTATCCTAACATCAACGCCTCTTTCGGCAGCATTGACAAATGCTTCGAGAAGATATTCACCGAGCATGAGATACGGTGTATAAAACCATGCAGTTTCCTTTGAATGATACAGCAGATCGACATACAAATCATTGCTGTATGTTTCAAATCTGACAGGAGAATCAAAATATGACATAACATAACCGTCATTGGCTTCAGATACATTTTTCGGGAAAGGCGGAAAATATTTTGCAGGCTCAAGCGGATCGTTTGAAAAAGCGTTCCAGAACTCAACGAACATACGTGAATAGACCTGTGCGGCTGCTCCCTTTACATAAAAGCCTATATCCTTCCAGTGACCGTACTTTTTCTTTTTGTTGATATACTCATCAGCTAAATTCACTCCGCCGCTGAAGGCTGTCTCACCGTCTATTATAAGCATTTTTCTATGGTCACGGTAATTGAGAGTCCCATTTAAGAATTTGATGGGGTTGAAGCTGACACATTTAATGCCCTTGCTTTTGAGGTCTTTGACATTCCTCCTTGAATATGTAGAGATACTTCCCACGTCATCATACATGAAATAAACCTCAACACCCTCCTTTACCTTCTGCTCCATGATATTGACCATTGAATCCCACATGATGCCGTTTTCAACGATAAAATACTCTGCAAAGATAAATTTCTTGGCTTTTTTGAGTTCCTCAAGCATACATTTGTGCATTTCCTCACCCAATGCAAAATATCTTGCATTTTCATTCCTGACAATGGGAAAATCCGTTTCCCTTTGAGTTCTTGCAAGAACTGTTGCAAGATGAGGATTCTCCTCGGCTATCTGATTTATAAGCTCATCATTGCACACATCCGAATAAACCTTTATTTCTCCCTCGGAAGCATCAAGCTTTTTTCTGATAGGCTTTGCAGTTTTCTGATTTCCGAAGCACCAATAAAGAAATGTTCCCGGGACAGGAAACGCAAGTATAAGTATGAGCCACAATATCTTATAGGTTCCCTCATCTTTTTTTGTAACGATATAAAGCACATAGTTGAATGAAACTATTGCCACTATCATGTCAATAAGCTCCGTCAAGCCGTCCGCAAGCCATACAAGAAATGACATCCATGCAAGCTGAAGCAATATCGCAGGAATGGCTATAAATATTCTTAAAAGCAGTTTCAATTTTTGTTCACACTCCTTTTTTATTTACATTATAACGCATGAAAATTACAAAATCAAGTACATACCTTCTACAAACGTGGGGGAAACCTTTTTTTGCAAAAAAAGGTTTCCCCCACACCCCTTTCCAAAAAAAACAAACTTTTTAACAATATTTAAAAATTGATTTTCGTATACAGAGAAAAACAGCTCCGACAACCCAAAGCTGTCGAAGCTGCTTCCTTAAAACAATGGAGGTACAAAAATCAAACTACCATCGGACTCATTCCTTAATCAAAAATAATCAATATATAAAACTCAAACTTTCATCGGACTCATTCCATTCCAATATCAGATGATAATCAAGATCGTAAAGGTAAGCAAACGCAAACCTGAAACACAACTGAAAATTACATTGGACTCAATCCCATCTATGCAAATTTTATATACAAAACCGCCCACGGTTTTTATTCCAATCCGCAACCGAAATTACATTCGGTGAGCGATCTGACCGCCGCACACCCTCGAAACGACATCCTTAATGCTTAACTCTCCAAAAACCACCCCATTGGCGGTCACACAATGCACTGAAAGATCATCAGCAACAATGCGGAGCTTTCGGCAACAGACGGAGGAAATCTTCCGTTCAATCCATTTGCAAGACACTATTCCCGAACAATGACTTCAAGCTATCCCCGTGTGTCATAACGGTTAGTCCGAAAAAGAGAGACCACTCCTGACGGACAACATATTCAATTTTCAAAGTCCCAAAACAAGCGGAGTCAAAAAACAACCCTGCACGATTCAAAGACTTTTCCGAACTCACAACACAATATAGTTGAAACAAGAGCTATTATCCGAAATTCACGGACACCAATATGCTCACAAACTCAAACCCGTCCGTACTCTGTCCTATCATCGTTGAGAGCCTCGCACCAAACGGCACGAGTACCGCTTATAACCGGTTCCAATTCGCCCATTGGAGCTTGCCTCCTTTCATAAAACAGATAATTCAAACCCCTTGCAGTCATCAAGGACTACTCCAAACCGACATACACACTCTTTATATATGTCATTATTTGTCGAACTCTTTATCTATCTTGAGTATATTATACCACATATTTATAAAATGTCAATAGTTTTTTTAAACTTTTTTTAAAATATATATATA
>CACXGJ010000060.1 GCA_902767125.1 uncultured Ruminococcus sp.
CATTCCAAAAGGAGGAAAATTTATTATGTGTAACAATGGATTTTTTGGCGGTAACGGTGGCTGTGGCTGGATAATTCTTCTCATCATAATCCTTTGCTGCTGCGGCGGCAACAACGGCTGTGGCTGCAACAACAACAGCTGTGGCTGCGGTGACAACAACGGCTGTGGCTGCGGCTGCTGATCAATTAGCAATTAGCAGTTAGCAATTAAAGAGGCAGGGCGGAATTTCTTTGAGTTCCGTCCTGCTTTTGATTTGTTTTAATCTAAAACTATATTATTTTCAATATCAGTGAGAAGATTTACTCTGCGTTCATGTCTGCCGCCTTCAAATTCGGTTGAGATGAAAATGTCAATCATTTTATTTGCAAGTTCGGGACTGACTACATTCTGTCCCATGCAGATGACATTTGCATTGTTATGACGGCGTGTCATCTCGGCAAGCATTTCATTTGTACATACAGCCGCACGGATTCCCTTTACTTTATTTGCAGCCATTGATACACCCAAGCCTGTTGTACAGCAGATTATGCCAAAGTCATATTCATTCTTTGCAACTGCCGAAGCTGCATAATATGCGAATCTCGGATAATCGACCGATTCCTTTGAATAACAGCCGAAGTCATGATATTCTATATTATTTTCGTCAAGATGTTTTTTGATGCTTTCTTTGAGTTCAAAAGCACCGTGGTCTGCTGCGAGAGCAAGTTTCATTTCAATTATCCCCTTTTATGATTTTTGTTGTCTGGCTTTAAGCTCCCTTTCAGCCTGCGGAAGCCTCAAATAAACAGGCATGAGCCTGTCGGATGTACATAAAGCACCTTCAGCGGACATTTTTCGGGCAGCCCTTGCAGTCCCGTAAGCGTGCTGATAACGGATATTTTCGGGAGTGAGAAATATATTCGGGATATCCGAAAATGCCTTTGAGCAAATTTCCGCCCCGTCACCCACAAGATATATATTTTCGCTGAAGGCTTTGAGTTCGTCCGCAAGCTCATCCATGCTCAAAGCCCTGTCGGGAGTGAGCCTTTCGGGGATACCGTCATTCAGACGAAAAAGGGCATTGTATACCTGTGAGCATCTTGCGTCCATCACAGCACAAACAATTCCGCTGCGATACGGCATACAATGTGCCATTGAGTCAAGTGTCGAAACACCCGCACAGGGCTTATCCAATGGCATTGACAAGCCCTTCACACAGGCGACTCCTATCCTCACGCCTGTAAACGAACCCGGACCTGCATTGACAGCAAAAATATCTATTTCATTTATATTTGTATTAGTGTTTTTCAGGAGCGATTCTATCAACGGCATAAGAGTCTGACTGTGAGTAATTTTGATATTGAGATAAAATTCGCCTATAAGCCTGTCGTTGTCCGTCAGGGCAACAGAAACAGGTGAAGCACTTGTATCCGCTGCGAGTATTTTCATATAGTATCAGCTCCCTCTATTATTATTTCACGCTCATTTTCCGAAATATGCTTTATGTATATTTTGATACAGTCATCGGGCAGAGCATTTTCTATATTTTCGCTCCATTCAATGACCATGATGCCATTGTAAAAAAAAAAAAAAAAACCTGTTGTATATAGGTCATCAAAGGAATTTATCCTGTACATATCAAAGTGATAGACAGGGTATTTGCCGTCATATTCGTGGACAAGGGCAAAGGTCGGACTTGATACTCCGTCATCAATGCCGAGACCTCTTGCAAGACCTCTTGTAAAAGCGGTCTTGCCTGCACCGAGACCTCCGAACATGGCTATTATCTCTGTGCCTTTGAGAGTTTGGGCAAGTTTCGAGGCAATATTTTCAGTTTCGATATATGATTTGCTTAAAAATTTCTGCAAGACATTCTCTCCCCGATCAGAAAAGACCTGTTATTTTGCCGTTGGAATCGACATCTATTTTCTCGGCAGCAGGGATTTTCGGAAGTCCCGGCATTGTCATTATATCTCCTGTATATACAACAACAAATCCCGCACCGTTTGAGAGTCTTATATCACGGACAGTTATCTTGAAGTTTTCGGGTTTTCCGAGAAGTGAAGGGTTATCCGAAAGTGAATATTGAGTTTTTGCAACACATATCGGAAGTTCGGCTGTATTCAGCTTTTCAATTTCAGCAAGAGCCTTCTGTGCCTGTGCCGTGTATATCACATCATCTGCACCGTAAATATTTCTTGCAACGGTAAGTATCTTTTCTTTTATGGGCATATCATCGGGATAAAGGGTTTTAAATTCAGACTTCTTTTCCGTAGCATTAACTACCTTTTCGGCTAATTCTATTCCGCCGTTTCCGCCCTTTGCAAATACCTCCGACAAAGCAAAATCCGCACCAAGCTCACGGCAGTAATTTTCGATAAATGCAAGCTCCGAATCAGTATCAGCACCGAATCTGTTGATGGCAACAACAACAGGTACACCGAATTTGTGCATATTTGCAATATGAGTTCCGAGATTAACGATACCTTTTTTGAGAGCATCAAGATTTTCAATACCTAATTCGGTTTTCGGAACACCGCCGTTATATTTCAATGCACGGACAGTTGCAACTACCACAACGGCTGACGGTTTAAGACCTGCTTTTCTGCACTTGATGTCAAAGAATTTTTCAGCACCGAGGTCAGAACCGAATCCGGCTTCTGTAACGCAGTAATCAGCGAGTTTCAAAGCGAGTTTTGTTGCACGGACAGAGTTACAGCCGTGAGCGATATTAGCAAAAGGACCTCCGTGCATGAGAGCGGGAGTCCCCTCCAATGTCTGAACGAGATTTGGTTTGATAGCGTCTTTAAGGAGAGCCGCCATAGCACCGTTGGCTTTAAGATCCTTTGCATAGACGGGAGTACCGTTGAATGTATATGCAACAAGGATATTTCCGAGACGGTTTTTAAGGTCATCAATGTCGGAGGCAAGACAAAGAATAGCCATGACCTCACTTGCAACAGTTATGATAAAGCCGTCTTCACGTGGCACACCGTTTACCTTTCCGCCAAGACCTGCAACAATATTCCTCAATTCCCTGTCGTTCATATCAAGACAGCGTTTTATAAGAATCCTTCTGACATCTATCTGTAAAGAATTACCCTGCTGGATATGATTGTCGAGCATTGCGCAAAGAAGATTATTTGCAGCAGTGATAGCGTGCATATCGCCTGTGAAATGGAGATTTATATCCTCCATAGGAATGACTTGAGCATAGCCGCCGCCTGCTGCACCGCCCTTTATGCCGAATACGGGACCGAGCGACGGTTCACGAAGTGCAATAACAGTTTTCTTACCTATTTTTGAAAGAGCGTCACCCAATCCGACAGATGTAGTAGTCTTTCCCTCACCTGCCGGGGTAGGATTTATTGCAGTCACCAATATGAGCTTGCCATCCTTTTGAGAAGCCTTTTCCCGAATAAGAGCTTCGGAAAGCTTGGCTTTATAATTACCGTAATATTCAAGATAATTCTCTGAAATACCGAGTTTTTCGGCAATCTGTCTGATGTGAGTCGGACAGACCTGTTGAGCTATTTCGATATCTGTAAGCATAATTCTTATTCTCCTTTTAGCTTTTGATTTAAGTTACGAAAATATTTTACATCATGTGTCTCTGATGATAAGGATGATACATCCGCATTTATAATAGCATGATAATATCGGGTTTGTCAATGACAAACCGACAAAACTTACATCAGTCAATTCATATCATAATAAAAAACTACCACAACAAGACAATTTGATATATAAAAATTTTATGGATTTATAATGCTTCGGATATTGACAATCCGCATTGAATTGTAATATACTTAATCGTATACGAAACCTTATGAAATTATCAAATAACAGAGCTTGGAAAAAATAAAAGAAAAATACAGCAGCTTCGGGATATGCCCGAAAATGAAAGTGAAGAATATGTGATAAGGAGTTAGGAGCAAATTTTTCTAATTCCTCTCTTTTTTTGAAAAAAGGCGGTGGCAAAAAAATGGCAATAGTTACTGTACACGATCTGGCTATGGAATTTGGTGAACAGAAGCTGTTTGACGGAATGAATTTTGAGATACAGGATGGTGACAGGATAGGTCTTATAGGTGTCAACGGATGCGGCAAAACTACTCTTTTTAAAATGCTCACGGGAGAGTATTATCCCACAGGCGGAAATATTATCATAAACAAAAATACAAGTATCGGATATATGGAACAGCATGTCTGCCGTAATCTTGAACGCTCGGCTTATGATGAAGTCATGACAATATTTTCCGAGCTGACCGAAATGGAACAGGAACTGAACCTGTTGAACGCTCAAATCAGTCTCAAGTCGGGCAATTTAAACAGCCTTATCGAAAGACAGGCTTTTTTGCATGATGAATTTACACAAAAGGGCGGTCTGACCTACCGTTCAAGGGCAAGGTCTGCACTTCTTGGACTTGGCTTTGATGACAATCAGATACGTCTGCCAATATCCTCATTGAGCGGAGGTCAGAGGGCTAAACTTCAGCTTGCCAAATTATTGCTGTGCGGAGCAAATTTTCTTCTGCTTGATGAGCCGACTAATCACCTCGATACACATTCAGTCGAATGGCTTGAGGAATATCTTACAAACTCAAAGTGTGCATATCTCATCATATCCCATGACAGATATTTCCTTGATAAAGTAACAAACAAGACCTTTGAGCTTGAGCATAAAAAAATGACAGCTTACAAAGGCAATTACACTGCCTATCTCCCTCAAAAAGCCGAAAGACAGCTTTCTGCACAGCGTGTCTATGACAATACCATGAAGGAGATAAACCGTCTTGAAGGCATCATAGAACAGCAAAGACGCTGGAACAGGGAAAAAAATATCCGTACTGCCGAAAGCAAGCAAAAGATAATTGACAGACTCAATCAAAATCTTGAAAAGCCCGAAAATGCTCCCTCTGCAATGAGCTTTGAGCTTGATATAAAAAATCAAAGCGGTGAGGATGTCCTTGAGGTTGACAGACTGTCACTCGGCTTCAACGGTGAACCGCTCTTTGATAATGTTTCAATGGATATAAAAAGAGGAGACAAAATATTCATCCTCGGTCCAAACGGCTGCGGAAAGACTTCTCTGCTGCGGACACTCATCGGACAATATAGTGCTGACAGCGGAAGAATAAAATTCGGTGTCGGTGTAAAGGTAGGCTACTATGACCAGATACAAAAAGGTCTGGACAGCAATAAAACCATTTTTGAGGAAATGGCTGACAGCTTTCCTGCCATGACCAACACAGAGATAAGAAGCACCCTTGCCAGATTCCTTTTCAAAAATGATGATGTATTCAAGCCCCTTTCGACCTTGAGCGGCGGTGAACGTGCAAAGGTACTGCTCACCAAACTGATGCTTGCCCGATCAAATTTTCTCATGCTGGACGAACCTACAAATCATCTTGATATAATCTCCTGCGAGGCTCTGCAAAATGCTCTCTCCGAATACGAAGGAACTCTTTTGATAGTATCTCATGACAGATATCTTATAAACAGCCTTGCCGACAGGATATTTTATCTCACTCCAAATGGTATTGAGATATTCGAGGGAAACTATGATGACTTCCTCGACAAATTCAAGCCATTTTCAAAGCCTGCACTGCCCGAAAAGGAACGTGTCGAAAAACAGCTTGAATATAAAAATAAAAAAGAGCGTGATGCTGCAAGAAGAAAAACAAAGGCACGTGTTACAAAAATAGAGACAGATATCTCCGAACTTGAGGATAAATTGAATGAACTCAACAGCAGTCTCAATGCCCCCGATATATCATGCGACTATGAGAAGACACTTGCAATCACAAATCAAATAGATGAAGCTCAACGTACTCTTGATTCCCTGTATCAGGAATGGGAAAAGCTCATCGAGCTTTTGGGAGTGTAAAAAAAAACAGTGCATACAATCTTCCTGTATGCACCGCAAATCATCATCTTTCCTCGGCGAACTGCTTTACGTCCTCGATAAATTCAGCAGGAGGCATTTCCTCGGGAACTTCCAAAACTATCGGACGATTTATGTCAAGACTCACTATACCTATTATCGAATGAGCATCTATTGTGTATATATCCGAAATGAGATTTATTTTGAGCTTGTCATACCTTGAAGTCATCTCCACAAAACGCTTAACATGGTCAATATCCCTTAAAAGAATTGTTGTCTGATACATTTTGTCAGCCTCCGTTTTTTATTTTTTACAACCATCATTGTATCAGCATTTTCCGTTACTGAAAACTTATAAAAAGTTATAAAAACCACTTTTATGTTTCATTCCTTGTTCACTGTGTCCATTTTCGATATAAA
>CACXGJ010000061.1 GCA_902767125.1 uncultured Ruminococcus sp.
AACCAGCTTGGAAGGCTGGGGTTCTACCACTGAACTACACCCGCATATCAATCAGCGACAGGTATTATATTACCACACCTGCCGCCTTTTGTCAAGTATTTTTTTAAAATTTTTTTGATTTTTTTATTATCCGATATCCAGCTTTATTTCAGAGCCTTTTGCCGTCACATTGATGGATGAGATCGAATCCGCACGGCTTTCCACTATCGCTGAAGCGATCTTATCCTCGACTTCCTTGCGTATGAGATTCCTCAAGTCTCTTGCACCGCTCTTTCCGCCGTATGCCTTTTCGGCAAGGAGCTTCTGGGCTTTCTTATCAAACGTAAAGCTGATTCCCTTTTCTTTGAGGCTGTCGATATATTCACCGAGCATAAGGGCAGATATATCAACAAAATTCTCTTTCGTAAGGTGACTGAATATTATTATCTCATCAAGTCTGCTCAAAAATTCGGGACGAAGAAATTCCGACAATGCTGCTCTCACCTTTTCAGCCGTTGCTTCTGCCTCGGTCTTTGCAAAGCCCAAAGCATTTTCACGCTTTTCACTTCCTGCATTCGAGGTCATTACTATGACTGTATTGCTGAAATTGACCTTTCTGCCCTGTGCATCCGTCAGAACACCCTCATCAAGTATCTGCAGAAGTATATTCAGCACATCGGGGTGTGCCTTTTCTATTTCATCAAACAGCAGTACAGAATACGGTCTTCTTCTGACCTTTTCCGTAACTTGTCCTGCCTCCTCATAACCTACATATCCCGGAGGTGAGCCGATTATCTTTGAGACGGAATGCTTCTCCATGAACTCGGACATATCAAGACGTATAAGTGTTTCGGGAGTATTGAACAATTCTTCCGAAAGAACCTTTACAAGCTCTGTTTTGCCGACACCTGTCGGTCCTACAAATATGAATGAAGCAGGTCTGCGTCGGGGGCTTATCTGTACACGGCTGCGTTTTACTGCTGCGGCAAGGGCTTTTACTGCCTCATCCTGACCGATGACTTTTTTCTTGAGAGTTTCTTCAAGGTCGGCAAGCTTATTCAGCTCATTCTCCTGTACCTTCGATGCAGGAATACCTGTCCAAAGCTCTATCACATGGGCAATATCATCCTCCGTGACATCGGCGGTCAGATTATCCTTATCTATGGCTTCAATATCCTTTTTGATCTTTGCAATATCATATCTGACATTTGCCAGCTTCTCGTAATCTATCTCACCGCTTGTTGCAGATGATATCTCATCTTCCTCACTTTGCAGCTCCTCGAGCTTTTTGCTCTTTCTGTCATAGCTTTCAAGCTGAACATTACGCAATGCCGCATAAGTACATGATTCATCGAGCAGGTCTATTGCTTTGTCGGGCAAAAATCTGTCTGTTATATATCTTTCCGAAAGAATGGCTGTTTTTCTGACTATATCATCCGACACCTTTACACGATGATATGTTTCGTAATAAACCTTTATTCCTTTGATGACCTCTATTGTCTCGGCAATTGACGGTTCATTTACCGTTACAGGCTGAAAACGTCTTTCAAGTGCCGCATCCTTTTCGATATACTTTCTGTACTCGTTGAAAGTGGTCGCACCTATTACCTGTATCTCTCCTCTTGAAAGTGCAGGCTTCATTATATTCGCCGCATTCATCGAACCCTCTGCATCACCTGCTCCGACAAGGCTATGCACCTCATCAATAAAAAGTATCACATTGCCGTCAGCCTTCACTTCTTCGATAAGTCCTTTTATACGGCTTTCAAACTGTCCTCTGAACTGTGTACCTGCAACAAGGGCTGTCATATCCAAAAGCTGTATTTCCTTGCTCTGGAGCCTTAACGGTACATCTCCCTGTGCTATTTTTATTGCAAGTCCCTCGGCTATTGCTGTTTTACCAACACCGGGTTCGCCTATCAGACACGGATTATTTTTTGTTCTTCTTGAAAGTATCTGTATAACACGGTCTATTTCCTTGCTTCGTCCGACTATTTTATCAAGCTCACCGTTACGGGCTTTCTTTGTAAGGTCTGTACAGTAATCATCAATATGCTTGCGTTTGCGTTTGGAAGCTCTTTTTGAGCCGCTTACCTTTTGATTTTTGTACTTTTCGCTTTCATTTTCGGATGATTTATTTGACGAGAACATATTCTTCAGGAACGGGAACACAGGTGCTCCTCCCCTGCTGAACGATCCTTCATCATCTTCATTATCATCATCTTCATCATTATTGCCGAACATATTGCCCAAGTCATCCATATCAGGCATATTATCGGGCAAAAGACCTGATTCCATAAGATCATCCATCTGTCCCTGAAGATTATCAAGATCATCCTCCGAAATGCCCATCTTCTGCATTATATCTGTAACAGGCTTTATACCCATATCTTTTGCACATACAAGACAATAGCCTTTTGTATCCGATTCATTCGACGTTGTTGAAACGAATACGACAGCAGGTCTTTTATTGCACTTACTGCACATCATCATAAAATTATTTTCCGTTACTGAAAACTTATAAAAAGTTATAAAAACCACTTTTATGTTTCATTCCTTGTTCACTGTGTCCATTTTCGATATAAA
>CACXGJ010000062.1 GCA_902767125.1 uncultured Ruminococcus sp.
AGATTCGGCTGTCTTGTTCTGATAGAGATGATAAAAAGCGAATTGCCGTATGATATGTATTTCAGCTTTGTAGTACAGGAAGAAATTGGATTAAGAGGTGCGAAAGCGGCAGCATATACGATAAATCCCGATTGTGCGATAGTAATAGAGGCAACAACAGCTGCAGATGTACCTTTTGCGGAGGATGAAAAAAGAGTTTGTTTAGTCGGCGGTGGTGCAGTTGTATCCTTCATGGACAGGTCAACAATATATGACAGGGAATTTTATAATATCGCAAGGTCGGCTGATACAAAAACCCAAACAAAAACCATGATAGCAGGCGGAAATGATGCAGGGGCGATACACTGCTCAAGAGGCGGTGTACGCACAATAGCTGTTTCGGTTCCTTGCAGGTACATACATTCTTCAAGCAGTCTTGCAAGTGTCGGGGATATGGAAAATGTATTTGCAGTCGTGAAATACACAGCGGAGAAAATTTTATCAAGTGAGGAATGAGGAGTGAGGAGTGAGAAGTGATATTATTTGCCGACCAACCAAAAATTTGTGATTTGCGGAAACTGATTTGTGAAAATAATATTTATGCTTGTAAGATAGCATGTTTATTTGAGAGTTATGGGCTGAAATATGATTTTGCGGAATTTTGGGTGCAGTATGAAAATAATATGCCTGTGACGGCAATATCCAAATTTTACGGAGATATGACAGTCTTTGCAACGGACAAAACAGATTATGACGAGTTGAAGGAATTTTTACTGATAACGGGCTTTTCAAGCGTACTTTCGGAAAGAGAGATTTTTCCCGAAAGTTACAGCGGCATTGTCATGGAGAAATTTTCAGCGAATCAAGATATTACAGTGGATGTGGCTTCCGATTTGAATGAAGTTTACAGGCTGTTGAAAAGCTGTGAAAGTGATACTTTTGAAGTGCCTTGTTATGAAGATTTCATATTGGATATATCGCATAAAATAAGGCATGGAACAGCTTTGTGTGTCGGAGTCCATGAAAACGGAAAATTGGTCTCAACGGCTATGACGGTGGCACAGTCCAAAAACTGTGGAATAATAGGAGCTGTTGCAACGGATAAGAATTACAGACATTCGGGCTATGGAGGAATTTGTGTAAATGCTCTTTGCAGTCTGCTGAATGACAGGAAGATTTTTATCATGCGTAATGAATTTGAAAACGAACATTTTTACATCTCATTGGGATTTAAGAACAAAGGAAAGTTTTATATCAAAAGGAGAATGAAATAATGACATCATTTTATGATATTGATGAGAGGATAGCTATGGCATCCGAAAAGGCTATGGAAATGTGCAGACCATATCTTGAGAGAACAGATGAGATAACCGAATATAATCAGCATAAAATGCTGAAAGCATTTCAGAATGCCCGTGTAAGCGAAAGCTGTTTCACGGCTTCAACGGGCTATGGATACGGTGACAGGGGCAGGGAAGCTCTTGACAGTGTATTTGCAGAGGTATTTGACACGGAAGATGCTCTTGTAAGACATAATTTTGCAAGCGGTACACATACACTGACAGTTGCATTGTTTGGTGTTTTAAGACCGAATGATACGATGATTTCTGTAACAGGTACACCTTATGATACACTTTTGGGGGTTATCGGAATAAACGGAGAATCTTCAGGCTCACTCAAAGAGTTCGGCATTAACTATGAACAGGTTGATTTATTGGAGGATGGCACTATTGATTTTGAGGGAATCAAAAAAGCTGTCAAGCCTGATACAAAGATGGTATATATACAGCGTTCAAGGGGATATTCTCTCCGACCGACTCTGACGGTAAAGGAGATAGGAGAAATTGCGAAACTTGCCCATGAGCTTGCACCGAATTGTATTGTGATGCTGGATAACTGCTATGGCGAGTTCGTTGAAAAGATCACACCTGCACAAGTGGGAGTTGACTTGATGGCAGGCTCGCTTATAAAGAATCCCGGCGGAGGAATAGCTCCTACCGGAGGATATATTGCAGGAAAGAGAAAATTGGTAGAGGATTGCAGTTATCGTCTGACAACACCGGGTACAGGCAAGGAGATTGGCTGTACTCTCGGAAATAACAGGGAATTGTTCATGGGAGCATTCAATGCACCTCATGTGACGGGTGAGGCTGTCAAGACAGCGATATTCACCTCGGCACTTTATGAGATTCTCGGATACAGAGTAACTCCCCGTTATGATGAAGTCAGAGGAGATATTATACAGGCAGTTCTGCTTGAAAATGAAGAAAGGCTGATAAATTTCTGTCGTGGCATACAGAAGGCTTCACCCATAGATTCATTTGTTACTCCTGAACCGTGGGATATGCCGGGCTATGACAGCAAGGTCATCATGGCGGCAGGAGCTTTTACTCTCGGTTCATCAATAGAGTTATCCGCTGACGCT
>CACXGJ010000063.1 GCA_902767125.1 uncultured Ruminococcus sp.
CAGGCTGGGTATTAACTTACCCAACCTGTTATTTTTATTTCATCAAAAACAGTTGACATTGTTTTCATAAAAAATTATAATATTTATTATATAAATTTTTTAGGAGTGATTTGAATGGAATTTCCGAAACAACTTGAAAAATTCAGAGAAAAATTAGAAAAAACTTATAAGACTTGCAATGAAATAAAATTTGTGCCTGCCGATACAAAGCCTTGGGAAAGTAAAATAGGCGGCTGTCCGTATCTCGAAAAAATCGAGGATTACCCCAAAGATGAAAACGAACATCCCATGTTCTTCCTTGCACAGATAAATCTTGAAGAAATGCCGCTGTTAGAGAATTTTCCGACAAAAGGCATTTTACAGTTCTATGTCGTTGATGATGATTGCTATGGTCTTGAAGACCCCTGCAAAGTGATTTACATAGAAGAATATTTAAAAGACGAAAGTAAACTGCTTGCAGAAAATCCCTTTGAAGATAAATATATAACAGAATACCCGCCCTTTGAAAAAAGCGGCAAAGCTGTTTTCACTCAAAAACAGGATATGATAGGGTTCTGTTGCAAAGGTTATGATGAAATTGCAAATGATGCGGAAGATGAAGATGAAGAAAACGCTCTTTGGGATTTCTGTGATACAGCCGGCAGCAAAATTGGCGGTTATCCGTGTTTTGTGCAAAATCCCCCTGAATTTTACGAGGACGGTACAGCCGATATTCTGCTTTTGCAGATAGATACAGATGACGGTGAAGGTACTTGTGAAATTATGTTCGGTGACAGCGGTAACTGTCAGTTTATGATTTCAAGGGAAGATTTGCTTAATAAAAATTTCTCGAATGTATATTACGATTGGGCTTGCTGCTGATAAAACGGAGGAAATTTAATGAGAGAAGCTAAATGGAAAGATTATGAATTGATAGACTGCTCGGACGGTGAACGTCTTGAACGCTGGGGAAATATTGTACTTATCCGCCCCGATCCCCAAATTATCTGGAATACTCCGAAAAAAAATCCCCTTTGGAAAAATGCCCATGCCCGTTATATCCGTTCATCAAGCGGCGGCGGTGCTTGGGAGTATTACAAGAAAGTCCCATCACAGTGGACTATAAATTACAATGAACTGACCTTCAATATAAAGCCTATGGGC
The DNA here is from genome assembly GCA_902767125.1 of uncultured Ruminococcus sp. Classification (GTDB taxonomy): domain Bacteria; phylum Bacillota; class Clostridia; order Oscillospirales; family Acutalibacteraceae; genus UBA1213. The sequence continues at coordinate 1,144 of CACXGJ010000063.1, forward strand.
TTCAAGCACACGGGTGTATTCCCCGAACAGGCTGTCAATTGGGATTATGTCGACGAGAAAATAAAAAATGTCAAAAGACCTCTCAAAATCCTGAATATGTTTGCATATACGGGTGCGGCAACTCTTGCCTGTCTTAATGCAGGGGCAAGTGTATGTCACGTTGACGCTTCAAAGGGCATGGTACAATGGGCAAAGGAAAACGCTGTTTCAAGTAATTTGCAGGATAAGCCTGTCAGGTGGCTTGTAGATGATTGTGTAAAGTTCGTTCAGCGTGAACAACGCCGTGGAAACAAATATGACGGTATCATCATGGACCCGCCATCTTATGGCAGAGGTCCCGGCGGTGAGGTCTGGAAACTTGAAGAACAATTATTTTCACTTGTCGAATTATGCCTGCCGATACTCTCCGACAATGCGGAATTTTTCATACTAAATTCATATACAACGGGCTTATCACCGTCTGTAATGGAATATCTGTTGGGAGTCATGCTCAAAAGCAGATTCGGCGGAATGGTGACAAGCTCGGAAATAGGCTTACACGTAACGGAAAGCGGTCTTACATTGCCATGCGGCAGTACGGCTATATGGCAGAGTTTATGGAGATAAAATCATGATAGAAGTAAAAGATGTATATTTTCAGTATGATGAAACTGACGAAAAAAAGAAATTTGCCCTCAACGGCGTAAACATGACCATCAACAGCGGTGAATTTGTCGCAATTGTCGGTCACAACGGCTCCGGAAAATCTACCCTTGCAAAGCATTTCAATTCCATATATCTTCCGACAACGGGTGATGTAATCATTGACGGCATTAACACAAAGGATGACGAGCATCTTTTTGACATAAGAAAAAAAGTTGGTCTTGTCCTGCAAAATCCCGATAATCAGATAGTTGCGGGAATAGTCGAGGAGGATGTTGCATTCGGATGTGAGAATCTCGGCATTCCCCCAAAGGAAATCCGTAAAAGAGTTGATGATGCCCTGAAAGCCGTTGATATGTACGATTACAGGACACATTCTCCCGACAAGCTCTCCGGCGGTCAGAAGCAGCGTATTGCAATTGCAGGTATAATTGCCATGCAGCCCGAATGTATCGTACTTGATGAGCCTACGGCAATGCTCGATCCCCAGGGACGTGATGAAGTCATATCGACTATCCGAAAACTCAACAGGGAAAATCATATTACTATCATATTAATAACTCACTACATGGAAGAAGCTGTACTTGCCGACAGAGTTATAATGATGGATTCGGGAAAGGTATTGACCGAAGGCTCTCCGAAGGAGGTCTTTGCAAAGGTCGAAATGCTCAAAAGTCACCGTCTGAATGTTCCGCAGGCAACAGAGCTTTGTTACAGGCTGAAGGGCTGTGGCTACGATCTGCCCGATTGTGTTTTGGATGAAAATGAATGTGCCGATGCACTGATAAAAATGATACGCTCAAGCTAAAAAAATAATGCCCTTGCAAGCATCATGTCTGCAAGGGCATTTTATTATTCTGTTTCTTCTTCGGTCATGCTTTCGGGCTGTTCTTCATCAGCCGTTTCTTTGGAATCGGTTTCCTTTTTGGTTATACTTTCAGGCTTTACTTCCGCCATGCCTTTTGATTCGGGATCGGTCTCATCGTCGTCATTATCTTCATCAAAATCAATAGGAATTTCCTTGCCCTCCATTGCTGCCGCAAACTGCTCACCTGACATCTTTTCATGTTCAAAGAGGAATTGTGCAACTACATGGAGCTGATCTGTATGATCCTTGAGTATCTTTTCGGTCTGTGCATAGCCGTTGGTGATATACTCCTTGACCTCATTGTCAATGGCAGCGGCTGTTTCTTCGGAATAGTTTCTTCCTCCGAAATCTCTGCCGAGGAATGTATCACCGTCAGATGAGCCGTATGTCATAGGACCGAGCTTCGGACTCATACCATACTTTGTTACCATTGAGAATACCAATTTGGTGGCTCTTTCAATATCATTTGATGCACCTGTCGAAATATCTCCTATAATAAGTGCTTCCGCAACACGTCCGCCCAAAAGAACTACTATTTCCTCGAGCATTTCATTTCTTGAACGATAGGATTTATCCTCCGAAGGCAGAGACATTGTAAAGCCTCCTGCCATACCTCTTGGTATGATTGATATCTGATGAACAGGATCCTGTGTCGGACAATAATAGGTCGCTATGGCATGACCTGCCTCATGATAAGCTGTCAGCTTCTTCTCTTTATCGGTCATGACACGGGATTTCTTCTCCGTTCCCACAACCACCTTTATGGTTGCCTCCTCGACCTCCTTCATGGTGATAGCTTTCTGATCCTTTCTTGCTGCAAGCAGAGCTGCTTCATTAAGGAGATTTTCAAGGTCTGCACCTGTAAAGCCTGCCGTTGACTTCGCAATGGTCTTAAGCTCGACATCGGGTGCAAGCGGCTTGCCTTTGGAATGGACTTTAAGGATTTCCTCACGACCTTTTATATCAGGTCTGCCGACAACTACCTGTCTGTCAAATCTGCCCGGACGCATGAGGGCGGGATCAAGGACATCGGGACGGTTTGTTGCAGCTATCATTATGACACCCTCATTTGCTCCGAAGCCGTCCATCTCAACAAGCAACTGGTTCAGTGTCTGTTCTCTTTCATCATGACCTCCGCTCAAGCCTCCTGCACCACGCTGACGACCTACCGCATCAATCTCATCTATGAATATTATACACGGAGAATTTTTCTTTGCCTGTTCAAACAGGTCTCTTACACGGGATGCACCGACACCTACAAACATTTCAACGAAATCCGAACCCGATATTGAGAAGAATGGTACACCTGCTTCACCTGCAACTGCTCTTGCAAGAAGTGTCTTACCTGTACCGGGAGGTCCCACAAGCAGTACACCTTTCGGTATCCTCGCTCCAAGATCATTATATTTTTTAGGATCCTTGAGGAACTCGACTATCTCTTTCAATTCTTCTTTTTCTTCATCGGCACCCGCAACATCGGCAAATGTTGTTTTTCTCTTTTCATCGCTCAAATTCTTTATTTTTGCCTTGCCGAAGCCGAACTGTTTTCCTGCATCACCGAAGTTCCCCGATATCTTCCTCCAGATATATATCCACACTGCCAGGAATATCACCGTCAGGAAAAGGCTGGGCAAAAGCTCTATCCATATGGAATTATCTGCCGCCTGCTTCCATGTATATTTCATGGGCTTGTCGGTATTCTTTTCGTTATAGCTGTCAACATATTCATCTATCGAATTGACAAACATTCCTATGCTTGCAACATAGGTCTCGATCTCCGTTTTACCGTTGTATTTTTCATTCAGCTTCAATGTCAGCTTGCCCGAACCGAAATCAAGTGTATATTCATTGACCTTATTGTCCTTAAAAAGATACACTATATCGGAGGTCGGATACTCCTCCTTCGGCTGATTTGAAAATATTACACCTACTATCAGAAGAAAAATTATCGGTATACCAAGATAAAGAATCAAATTACGAATAACTTTCTTATTGTCCAAAGTGCGTTCACTCCTCGTTTATGAATAGATTTCGGGCTTAAGTACACCCACATAAGGCAAATTCCTGTACTTTTCATCATAATCAAGACCATAGCCCACTATAAACAGGTCATCTACAATAAATCCCGTATATTCGGCTTTTACAGGCTTGATATGTCTTGACGGTTTCTCGAAAAGAGTACATATCTTCACGCTTGCCGCACCCTTTTTCAGAATATAGTCCTTCAGCAGATACAGGGTATTCCCCGTATCAAGTATATCCTCTACGATAAGAACATCCTTTCCCGTAACATCTGATGAAAGATCCTTTTTTATTATTATCTCACCTGATGATACGGCAGAACTTCCATAGCTTGATGCCGCCATAAAATCCATCTGACATTCTATATCTATTTTCCTGACCAGGTCGGCAAAGAATATAACACTACCCTTTAGTATCCCCACTACAGTTAATTTTTTCCCTCTGTAATCACTGTTAATTTTTTCAGCAAGCTCATTTACTTTTTCCGTTATCTCAGTTTCACTTGCAATGATTTTAGAAATATCCTTGTCCATTTTCATTTCCTTTCAACAAATTTTTTATCCGTCTGCGGTACAGGAGATAAACACAATATTTCGGGTACTGCTTCCGACAGAATTTTTTTCGGAAACACCTATCCCCTCTATCCACAGTATTTCGGAGCCGTCTGCAAGAAGGATTATTTTATCACGCTGTTCCTGCGGTATTTTCAGCTCATTGAACAGCTTTTTGACAGTTTTTGTAACCTTCCGCCTTGCAGGTGTAAAAACATCCCCTGCACACCTTGTTCTGAAAACGGCTGACAATGGTATTGTATCACTATCGAGCGAATTGTCAGACAGTATTTTATCATTTTTCCTACGATCATAAAATTCATCTTTATTTATTTTACAAAGAGAGATGCTTTTATCGTTGAATGATATATTCTCCCGATCATTCCATTTGATCTGCTGTGAAACGGAGTCATTGCTTCGGACAGCTATACGGAAAAATCCCTGTCTTGATACCGCAAAGACATTTTGTTTTATCTCGACCGCACCACTATTATACACTATTTTTTTGATAAGTTCAATATGTTTAGCCTCGGGAGATGTATTGTTTTTTTTGCACATGATCATTATCGCCTGTGACAGCACTGCATCATCCGCCTTTTTCAGCTCCGATATCATATATCCCCTGTCGGTTTCTGCACGTTTCAGGACATCATTCGCACTTTTATTTATAAAATCCACCGTCTGCATCATTCTCTCGGTCATGCCCGAAACAGCATTCTCAAATGACGGATTTATCTCTTTCAGCTTCGGGATAACTTCAAGACGTATCTTGTTTCTTGTATATTCATCTGTCAGATTGGTGCTGTCGGTGACATAATCAAGAGCATTTTCCCTGCAATAATTTTCTATATCGCTTCGGGTACACTCTATCAGCGGACGGATTATATTGTCCCTGACAGGCGGTATCCCGCAAAGTCCTGCCGCACCGCTTCCTCTTGCAAGATTGAACAGCACTGTTTCCGCATTATCCGATGCTGTGTGAGCCGTTGCTATCTTTGCACCGAGCATATCGGCAGTCCTTTCAAAAAATTCATATCTTATATCACGACCGCACTGTTCGGTGCTTTTTTTCTGTCTGACAGCCTCTCCTGCTACATCTGCATGGAGAACGTACAGCCTGACATCGTATTTTTCGCACACCGTTTCGGCAAAATGCTCATCCCTGTCTGCTTCCGCTCCCCTCAACTGATGGTTTATATGACACGCCGATATCTTCAGATCAAGCTCATCCCTCAACGACACAAGAAAATCAAGCAATGCACAGGAATCCGCACCGCCCGAAAGTCCTACAACCACACTGTCTCCGTATGAAAGCATCCTGTATTTCCTGACAGTATCATAAGCCTTATTGTACATCATATAGTATCAGCCCTCCGCTGTAAAACGCATAAATTCACCCTGCCAGTGCAGCGGTACGGAACGTGTCTCTCCATGCCTGTTCTTGGCAACTATGCACTCACCGCTGTTTGCAGTATCACTCGGTGACTGATCACCGTCCTTGTCCTTATAGTAATCCTCCCTGTACAGAAACAAAACTATATCTGCATCCTGTTCGATAGAACCCGAATCCCTCAAGTCAGACAACTGCGGCTTATGTTCAGCCCTCTGCTCACTTGCACGGGAAAGCTGTGAAAGAGTTATCACAGGCACCTCAAGCTCCTTGGCAAGTATCTTCAGATCCCTTGTTATCTCCGATACCTCCTGAACATGATTGCTTATAGGTCTTGACGGCTTCATGAGCTGAAGATAATCTATTATCACAAGGTCTATATCCCTCATCCTCTTTAATTTAGCCTTTATCTCGGGAACACTCGTATTTGAATCATCATCTATATAAAGCTCTGCTTTGCTTAATATACCTCCCGCTTCGACAAGCCTCTGCCACTCATCATTGGAAAGCCTGCCTGTACGGAGCTTTGTACCTGCAATAAGTCCCTCCATCGAGAGAAGTCTTGATACAAGCTGTTCTCTGCTCATTTCAAGAGAAAAAAATGCCACTTTTTTATGAGCCTTGACCGAAACATACTTGGCTATATTAAGTGCAAAGCTCGTTTTTCCCATACCCGGTCTTGCGGCAAGTATTATAAGATCGGAACGGTTCAGTCCTGTGATGGTATTGTCCAATGCACCTATCCCCGTTGATATCGCCTTATAATCCTCGCTGTTGGGTGAATTAAGAAAATCAAGCCTGTCATAGGTCTCTATTATTGTTTCACTTACTTTCTGAAGACCTGAACTTTCACTGCTTTCCCTTATATCGAATATTTTCTGTTCAGCCGCATTTATCAGCTTTGAAGACATCTCACTGCCGTTCTTGTACGTATAGTCGATTATATCCCTTGCAGCAGATATCAGCCTTCTTACAAAGTATCTTTCCCTCACTATCTCGGCATAGTCCACTATACTTGTCACGGACGGCACAAGCTTTGTCAGATAAAACATATATTTTTTTATCTCATCTTCGGGAAATTTATTCCTTGCACTCAATTCTCCCTTGATAGTCACATAATCGACAGTCTTATTCATTGTGAAAAGATCTATCATACATGAATATATCTCCCTGTTCATGGGATCATAAAAATATTCGCTCGTAGGCAGCTTTTCCATTGCGATCGGGAGCTGTGACGATCTGTATATTATTATTCCCAGAACAGCCTGTTCCGACTCGATATCATGAGGCATATTCTGTTCAACAGTACCCTGCATATCTCTTTTTCACTTCCTTTTTCCGACTGCAAGGAAAAGTAAAAATTGAAAACGTAAAATCATTACAAATAACAACTTTTCGTTTCCAATTTTTTGATCCGAAATTATTCCGCTTCAACGACCTTTATATTCATGCTTGCAGAAACTCCCGTATAAAGCTTCACCTCACACTTATATGTACCGAATGCCTTTATATCGCTTTCAAGCACTACCTTTCTTTTATCCACGGCAAGACTGTATTTTTGCTTTATCTCATTGGCTATCTCCTTGCTTGTAACAGAACCGAAAAGTTTTCCGCCCTGTCCTGCCTTCGCTTTCATTATCAAGGTCTGACCTTCGAGCATTTTTGCATTTGCCTGTGCCTGTGCGGTCTCAACGGCTATTTTATGCTGCTTGGACTGCTCCGCATTTTTGAGTTCGTTTATCGCCTGTGCATCTGCCTCCTTGGCGAGCTTTCGGGGCATAAGAAAATTTCTTGCATATCCGTCCGAAACATTTACCAGCTCACCTTTTTTTCCTGCACCCTTTACATCCTCAAGCAATATCACTTTCATAGTAATTTCCTCTTTTCTTTGTATTGATATTTATTTTGTAACAGAATTGCTCTGTCCTGCGGCAACTTTATTAAGATCAAGATCATCTATTATGGAAACAAGCCTTTCTCTTGCCTCGGCAATGCTGACATCCTCCATCTGACACGCTGCCATTGTCTGATGACCTCCTCCGCCGAGTGCCTCCATTATGACCTGAACATTCAGATCGCCCAATGAACGGGCTGATATATTCACTGTTTTTCCTGTTTTGTACATCACGAAGGATGCCTTGACATTTTCTATTCCAAGAAGCTCATCCGCTGCTTGAGCCGACACTATCCTTATATCAGGCGTACTCTCCTCCGCACAGGCTATTGCACAATAGTTGAATATCTCCGCTTCACTTACGAGCTTATATTTTACCTTATAGGTATCTATGGAATTTGAGAAAAGTCTCTTGACCTCAACGGTATCCGCACCGTTTTTTCTCAAATATGCCGCTGCTTCAAAGGTTCTCACGCCTGTACGAAGGACAAAATTCTTTGTATCGAGCATTATTCCCGAAAGCATTGCCTCGCTTTCAAGACGGTTCGGAGACTCATTGCTCAAATACTGTATCAATTCCGCCGTCATCTCACAGGCTGATGACGCATACGGCTCATGATAAAATACTACGGCGTTGTCTATATGATTTACCATCATACGATGATGATCTATTACGACCACTCTCTCGGACGATTCATAGACTGCCTTTGATTCAAGAAAATTCGGGGAATGAGTATCCACTATCACCAAAAGAGTATGCTCATCCATTATATCAAGTGTCTCGCTTTCCGTCTTGAATATATCCTCCATGCCTGCCCTTTCAAAGCTCGCCACAAGTGACTTTGCAAGCGTCTGCTGACGGTTTATACAAATATATGCAGGCTTTTTCAGTCCCTTTGAAACGGCACTCCACATTCCTATTGATGCACCCACCGAGTCAAGATCGGAGTATCTGTGTCCCATGATTATAACATTGCTGCTGTTTTTGACATGAGTTATCAGTGTTCCCGCAATGACTCTTGTTCTTACCTTGTCACGCTTTTCGACACCCTTTGATACTCCTCCGAAAAACTTGTATGACTCGGCTTTCTTTACCGCTGCCTGATCGCCGCCTCTGCCGAGTGCAAGTTCAAGTGCCTGTCTTGCCCACAGTTCATTTTCCTTATAGGTACTTCCTCCGTGACCTACACCTATGGATATAGTAGCATTTGTACGGTCATTTATCTTTATTTCTCTGATATCTTCGAGGATTTTGAATTTCTCATTCATAAACTTCTCTATATATCTTTCCTCCATGACGACAACATAACGTCCGCCTGCTATTTTCTTGTAGAATCCCGTTGTCGATGCCACCCATCTGACTATCGTCTGTTCAACAAGAACTGTTATCTGGCTTGCCTTGCCTTCTTCGGTTTCACGCTCAAGTTCTTCCCTGTTGTCAAACGTCACTATCGCAACCACGGGACGTGAAGCTATATATTCATCGGAATTGGATTTGTACTCGTCATTGTCTATGAAATAGACCAATGCTCCCTGACCGCTTTTTACTCCGAAGGCTACATACCACCTGTCATTTCTTTTGGTATCCGCTCCCCTTTCATCAAAAATAACATGAAAGTCGCTCCCGTCAAGATATTCTGTTATATTTGCTCCTATCGGACTTTCACCGCTGCATATCCTTTCCCTGAAAAGCCTGTTGACAGCTATTATCTCGTTTTTTTCTCCCAAAACAGCGGCTGCACAGCTTATTCCCTCTATTTTTTTTCTGCCCTCATCGTCTATTGCATGAACGGCATTGACAAATATCTGTGCCACATAGTGACGCAGCTTCAATGCACTCAATCCCACAACTATCAATGCACTCAAGGAAAGCAAAAATTCTCCTATGAAAATAAACTTGTTCCACCAAAATGATATCACTGCCATTGTGAACATGGCTATGACGAGTACAAGGAACAGCGGTGTCATAAAATTCCGATTTTTTCCGTTTTTCAAACTAATTCACCAACTTTTTTCTGCAAATCAGACCTCCATTATTACAGGAAGTATCATTGGACTTCTTCTGGTCTTGTCATAGATCATCTTTGAAAGCTCATCTTTTATACAATTCTTTATGACTCCCCAGTCATGTATGCCCTGAAGCTCACAGTCATTCAGAGCTTCTGTCACTGCATCCCTTGCCTCATACATCAATGACTCATTGTCACGCACATATACAAATCCTCTTGAAACTATATCGGGACCTGCTATGATATGACCGTCCTCACCGTCAAGTGTGACAACGACAACTATAAGACCATCCTGTCCGAGATGTCTTCTGTCACGCAATACTATGCTTCCGACATCTCCGACACCCAAGCCGTCAACAAGTATCCTGCCCGCAGGTATGCTCGGAAGCTGATGCATATATGACTTGCTCAATTCAATGACATTGCCTATATCACCGATGAATATATTCTCCCTTGACATACCCATCTCAACTGCAAGATTGGCATGTTTGACAAGATGTTTCTGCTCTCCGTGAACGGGGATGAAATATTTCGGCTTTGTCAGTCCCTGTATTATCTTCAGCTCCTCCTGACACGCATGACCTGAAACATGAACCTCATACATTGATTCATATATTACTCTGCTTCCGTGTCTCATGAGGTCATTTACGACACTGCTGACCATTTTTTCATTTCCGGGGATGGGGTTGGCTGAAATTATGATAAAATCGTTTGCTCCGACGGCAACCTTTCTGTGTTCGGAGGATGCCATCCTTGAAAGTGCCGACATAGCTTCACCCTGACTGCCTGTTGTAACAAGAACTATCTCCTCATTTGCATAATCCTCAAGCGTATCTATATCTATTATAAGACTGTCATCCGCCTTGATATAGCCGAGTTCCATTGCTATGGCAACATTATTTTCCATGCTCCTGCCCGAAAAAGCCACTTTCCTGCCATACTTTTTTGCACAGTCAAGTATCTGCTGTATCCTGCCGATATTTGATGCAAAGGTAGCTATTATTATACGGCATTTTTCGGCTTCCTTAAAGAGATGGTCGAAGGTCTGCTTCACCTTCTGCTCGGTCATGGTATAGCCCGGTCTTTCGGCATTCGTTGAATCAGCCATCAGTGCAAGGACTCCGCTCTTGCCAAGCTCCGCAAATCTTGCCAGGTCTATCATCCCGTCAGTTGTCGGAGTACAGTCTATCTTGAAATCGCCTGTATGAACTATCGTACCCGCAGGGGTGTGTATGGCAAGTCCTACCGAATCGGGTATCGAGTGATTGACATGGATAAATTCTATTGACATACAGCCCAGCTTTATCCTTTGTCCCGGACCTACTCTGTTGAGTTTGACCTTGCTGTTCAGGTTATGCTCCTTCAGCTTGCTCTCAACAAGTCCGAGTGTCAGCGGAGTACCGTACACGGGAAAGTTCACCTTCCTCAAAAGATACGGCAATGCACCTATATGATCCTCATGACCGTGTGTCAGTACAATACCCTTTATCTTATCCCTGTTTCTTTCTATATATGTGAAATCGGGTATCACAAGGTCTACACCCAGCATTTCACCGTCAGGGAATGCCATTCCGCAGTCAAGCAGGAACATATCATTGTCACATTCAAATAAGGTGATATTCTTCCCGATCTCATTCAAGCCGCCCAAGAACATTATTTTCACGGAATGTTCAGATCTTTTTGCATAGGTTCTCTTTGTTTGGAAATCATTTCTTCTGGAAAATCCGCTGTTATGAAAATTTCTTGATGGTGCATTATCAACCTTCAGCCTGTCAGTTCCCGATTTTTTTATCGCTGTGCGGTTATCGGAACTGTACGACCTTCCGCTTTCAAGCCTCACATTCAGTTTATGAAGCCCGTTTTTTGTCTTACCGCCTTCAGAAAAGCCCCTACCTTTTCCGTTTGCAGACATATTCTTGCTATTAAATTCAGATATCACTATCAAATTACCTCCGATTTCTAATTTTTTTCCGAACACAATATATAACTTATTTTACTATTGCAAACCTGTTTTGTCAATCAATTTTTCAATCCACAAACCGACATTAAAATTCTTTTTTTAAAATCGAAAAAATATCTTCATTATTTTATATTTTTATGTTATAATTATGGTACTTAAAAAAGAAAGGAAAGATTATTGATGAAATTTGATGCCCAAGACTGTGAACTCGTCTTCAAAAAACAACTCACCGATACAATATATGATTTCAGACTCAAAAATAAATCTCTTGCCGAGATAACAAAACCGGGACAGTTCGTGCAGGTGCTTGTCCCTTCAAAAACCTTACGCCGACCTATTTCAGTCTGTAATGTTGAGGGGGATACCATAAGGCTTGTATTTGAGATACGTGGCGAGGGTACTCTCATCCTCTCTCAAACCAAAGTCGGCGAATCCATAAATATCATTGCACCTCTCGGAAACGGCTTTGACATTGATCCCGATAAGAAGACTATCTTTATCGGCGGAGGAATAGGTGTTCCGCCAATGCTGTACAGTGCAAGACAGTGCGGTAAAAATGCCACTGTCATAAACGGCTTCAGAAATAAAAGTGCCGTTATACTCGAAGAAGATTTCAGAGAATTTGCAGGAAATGTGATAATAACTACCGATGACGGAAGCTACGGCATACACGGATTTGTCACACAGCCCTTACTTGAACATATCAAAAATGCTGATATGCTGTGTGCGTGCGGTCCTATGCCCATGCTCAAAAATATTGCCAAGATTGCAGAGGAAAATAATGTTCCGTGTCAGATATCACTCGAACAGCGTATGGCGTGCGGTGTAGGTGCGTGTCTGGGCTGTGCAGTCGCTGTTCTCGATGAAAACGGCTCTCATACTTACAAGCACGTCTGCAAGGACGGTCCTGTTTTCAATTCCAAGGAGGTTGTATTTTAATGGCAGATTTAAGCGTAAATATAGCAGGTGTACATTTCAATAATCCTATCATTGCCGCTTCGGGTACGATAGGCTTCGGACATGAATACAGTGAATTTTATCCCCTGAACGTATTCGGCGGCATCTCATGCAAAGGCACTACTCTCAAGGAAAGACCCGGCAATCCTCCTCCGAGGATCGCCGAAACTCCAATGGGTATGCTCAATGCTGTCGGCTTGCAAAATCCCGGTGTGGAGCATTTCATCAAACATGACCTCCCGTGGCTGAAGCAGCAGGATACCGTTGTTATAGCTAATGTTGCGGGAAGCACTCGTGAGGATTATTGCAGGATGGTGGAAATACTTTCCGAAACTGACATTGACATGATAGAACTGAATATTTCCTGTCCGAATGTCAAAGAGGGCGGTGTGCAGTTCGGTACATCCTGTGAATCGGTGGGTGCGATCACAAAGGCTGTCAGAAAATACTGTAAAAAGCCCTTGATCATTAAACTTTCGCCGAATGTTTCCGATATTGC
>CACXGJ010000064.1 GCA_902767125.1 uncultured Ruminococcus sp.
CAAGAAGATATTTTTTCCTGCCGAGATATTTTTTTGTGATTCTTTCAGAAATCAAATCTCCATTATTTGCTTTTGCTTCTTTTCTGTCAAGCTATCTATCGTTTTTATATTGCTGTCCGTTATATCCTGTATCTTTTTCTCGGCTTTTTTCTGATCATCTTCCGTGATCTCGCTTTTCTTTTTGAGTGCCTTTATTTTTTCCATTGCCTCACGTCTTATGCCACGAATTGCCACTTTCGCTTCCTCGCCCATGCCTGCTACCTCTTTGACTATCACCTTACGTCTGTCCTCCGTGAGCGGCGGGAATATCATACGTATCATTGTACCGTCATTTTGAGGATTTATCCCGATATCAGAAGTCTGGATAGCTTTTTCTATCTGACGGAGAATTGATTTGTCCCACGGCTGAATCGTAAGGGTTCTTGCTTCTGCTACAGACACCGCTGCAAGCTGATTGACTGCTGTCGGTACTCCATAGTAATCAATCTTTACCTTATCGAGAACAGCGGGATTTGCACGTCCTGCACGTATCTCTGAAAACTCTGTTTCAAGATGCTGAACCGACTTCTTCATTTTTTCCTCTGTATTTTTTATTACAGTGTTCATTTTGAAATTACCTCCAAATATAATTATTTTTTTATCCGACCACTGTTCCGACATTTTCACCGCATACTGCCGAAACAATATTTTCAGGCTTGTCAAGGCTGAAAACAACTATCGGAATATTATTATCCTTACATATAGCCGCTGCTGTACTGTCCATAACTTTAAGATCATATTTAAGAACGTCTGCAAATGATATTGTATCGAATTTCTTGGCATCAGGATTGGTTTTTGGATCACTGTCATAAACACCGTCCACCATTGTCGCCTTAAGTATTATATCAGCCTCGATCTCTGCTGCACGCAATGCCGCTGCCGTATCAGTTGAGAAAAACGGGTTGCCTGTACCACAGCCGAATACCAATATTCTGCCCTTTGCGAGATGTCTTATGGCACGGTTTCTTATATAAGGCTCTGCCACCTGCTGCATTGAAATAGCAGTCTGAACTCTTGCCTCAAGACCGAGCTGTTCAAGTGCATCGCATACTCCGAGAGCATTTATGACAGTCGCCAACATTCCCATATGGTCTGCCCTTGTCCTGTCCATTTTACCGCTTGAACGTCCTCTCCAGAAGTTGCCTCCGCCTACTACTATTGCAACTTCAACACCCATCTCATTCAGCTTCTTTATCGGCTCACAGTATCTCAAAACAGTATCAAAATCAATGCCGTGTTTCTCTGCTCCTGCAAGTGATTCTCCGCTCAACTTCAAAAGCACTCTTTTATATTTAGCTTTCATTATAATACTCACACTCCCATAATTTATACTCCTATTTTACTATATTTAGCCCACAAAGTAAAGCATAAAAAAACACATTGAAAAAATTTTTTTGTAATACCAAAAAATCATTTAAATTTCAAAAAGCAGTACCGATTTGAACAACGGTACTGCTTTTTCGTTCAGCTGAAAAAAAATGGTATTTTCCATTTTCGATGTACTCTTGATACAGGACAATAATCCACTAATATTGTATCTTCTCCTATCAGGCATATATTTTCCCATTTTATTATAATATTTTCGTCCTTTCCGAAAAGACCAAAACATCTCCATCTTCCGAAAATCACTATTGAAACAAGCTTCGCTGTTGCTGTATCTACTTCAACATCATCAACAAATCCTATCCTTCGACCTGTTTTATTGCTTATTACTTCCTTCCTTCTCATGTCCGTTATCCGACAGCAGCCCACATAAATTCACTCCTCATATCAACAAAAATGCACGGCACACATTAAATAATTATGCACCATGCACTTTGATTTATGAATTTTTGGGACGGAAACTTTTTCCCTTAAGTTTTCGATGAACTCTCCTTGACCATCTTTTCATTGGCTTTGTCAGAATATCGAAAATAACCATTGATACACATGTCATTCCTATTACAAGCAATACCATTTTCCAACTCATAAAAGCGAAATTAAATATGTTGATACCATAAAAATCCCTGAAGCAGGTTATTCCGACTACCATTCCTCCTACCATCAATATGAACAGTACTTTTCTGATATTATTGAACGGCTTTGACACCTGAAACAGTATCATAAATGCTGCAGCTGACGTCATGCAAACACACAAGGTCGAATATTGTGACACATCAAGGTCAAACGCTTTCTTCACTATGATACACATTATTATATTTATTACAGTTGTCAGTCCTGCCGGTATTGAATTTTTAAGGACATTTACAAAGAATATTCCTTTTATTCTATCCTTGTTCGGTTCAAGTGCAAGTATAAATGACGGTATTCCTATGGTAAATGCGTTTACAAGTGTAAGCTGTATAGGCTGGAAAGGATACTGCACTGTAATGAATAAAAACATAAATGCAAGTATTATAGAGAATATAGTTTTTACTATAAAAAGTGTAGCTGATCGCTGGATATTATTTATGGAACGTCTTCCTTCCGCTACTACCTTCGGCATTGAAGCAAAATTTGAATCAAGAAGGACAAGCTGTGAAACACTTCTTGCTGCATCACTTCCTGCTGCCATTGCTATACTGCAATCTGCTTCCTTCAGTGCAAGCACATCATTCACACCGTCACCTGTCATTGCTACCGTATGTCCATTTTCTTTGAGGGCTAATACAAATTTCTTTTTTTGAGCAGGAGTGACTCTGCCGAATACAGTATATTTTTCTATCGCTTTTTTGATATCCTCATCCGTTTTCAGGGTTGTTGCATCAATATACCTATCATAATTTTTGACCTCCGCTCTCCTCGCAACATCCGACACCGTTATAGGATTATCTCCCGATATGACCTTGACCTCGACCTTCTGATCTGCAAAATATCTCAAGGTCTGTGGTGCTTCGGCACGTATCTTGTCATTCAGCAGGATAATTCCCAATACTTTTATATCCTTCGGCAAGTCGTTTCCTCTGAAATTATTATAAGAATGAGCTATTATTATCGAGCGGTAATTCCTTGAATATCCGTCAAGTATTTTCCTTAAATTTTCGGGTACTTCATCAAGTATAAATTCAGCCGCTCCCATTATATACGAACCCCTGTTTTTAAAATACGCTCCCGACCATTTCTTTTCGGATGCAAATGGAACGATTTTTTCGGCTTTCATGTGCGACGGCTCTTTGAACCTATCCTTGAGTGCCATAAAGGTTGCATTTGTATCTTCAAGATTATGCGTCAGACCACACATTATATCCTCAAGGATTTCCTTCTCTGTGGCATCGTCATAAACCACTATATCAGCAACCTCCATACATCCTTCTGTAATAGTACCCGTCTTATCAAGACACAGAACATCTACCCTTGCAAGAGTCTCTATACAATACAGCTCCTGCACAAGAACTTTATTTCTCGAAAGTCTTATTACGCTTACTGCCAAGACCGTACTCGTCAAAAGTATCAGTCCTTCAGGGATTATTCCTATAACTGCTGCAACTGTATTTACTACTGATCTTTGTATATGTGCATCAATGCCTCCGAAAAGATTTTCTACAATACTGCCGGACAGTTCACTCGGTATGCTGTACTGCCTCCAAAACATTATCAATGCCAACGGCAGTATTATCGCCGTCAGCACCTTTATTATCCAATTCAGCGTATACATTATCTCCGAATTTACTTTCTTTGCATACTTCGCTTCAGCCGATATCTTTGCCGCATAGCTCTCACTTCCGACCTTCTCGACCTGTGCATGACATCTTCCGCTTATTACAAAGCTTCCCGAAAGCATCATGTCACCTGCTTTTTTATGCACTGCATCGGATTCACCTGTCAGCAGCGATTCATTTACATCACATTCTCCCGAAATAACCTTGCAGTCAACAGGTATCTGATTTCCCTGTGAAAACTCTATCACGTCATCAAGTACGATCTCATCCACTGCTACCTGACATTTCTTTCCGTTTCTGACAACGGTTGCCTTTGTTGCAGACACTATCGACAGCCTGTCAATAGTCTTTTTTGCCCTTATCTCCTGAAATATGCCTATTGCAGTATTAAAAAACATTACTCCCAAAAAAAGCATATTTTTATATGATCCTACATAGAACACTGCCAAGCCCAAAATAATATTCAAAATATTGAATACAGTAACAATATTATCAAAGAATATCTTCTTTATACTTTTAGTCGGCAGGTTTGTATTTATATTACAAAGTCCCTGCTTTTTTCTTTGCTCGACCTGACCATCTGTCAGTCCCTTTTCAGTATCAGGTGAAAATCTCTTTATATCAGCCTTTACAGTTTTTTCTGCTTCCCGTTTTTTCATTATAATTTATCCCTTCCTTCCGGATATATTATATAATCTAAATCCTGTATTGTCAATGTCACTTTTTATCATTCCTGAATATCCATTTATTGTTATTATACAGGAACATAAGCACCGCCATCGAGCATATCAAAGCATATCCGATAAAGCTGTATATATCAGGAACCTCTCCCAAAAACAAAAATCCCAAAAGTGTTACAAATATTATCTGCGAATAGTCATATACGGATATTTCCCTTCCCGGTGCAAGGCAATACGCTGCCGTTATGCCGAATTGTCCGCCGGTTGCACCAAGTCCTGCACCCAAAAGCATACATACCTGCCACCATTCCATCGGATGAAAATCAAATATCAATGCAGGAAGTGTCACAAGGCATGAAAAGGCTGAAAAGAAAAACACTATCAACGAACTGTTCTCTCCCCTGTTTCCGAGTATACGAACCATTGTATAGGCAAATCCCGCTCCCATACCGCCCAAAAGTGCTATCATTGACGGGAACAGGTCTATATTCTGAAACGATGGTTTTATGACAAACAATGTTCCTATGAATGCTGTAAATACGGCTATCCCCTGCAATAACGTCAGCTTTTCTTTCAGAATCAGTATCGAAAATATTATTACAAAAAAAGGTGACATCTTATTCAATATTGATGCATCCGCAAGCGGTATCTTTCCGAGTGCATAAAAATTGCATACTATCCCCACCGTTCCCGTAAGTGAACGCAAAAACAAATATTTGAAATTCCCCTTCTTCCATCTGAAGCTCTGTTTATTTTTTATCAGAACCGCTGTTGCAAATACCAATGCAACAATATTTCTGAAAAAGCTTTTTTGAAATGCAGGAATGTCCCCTGCCATTCTTACAAACATATTCATAAATGCAAAACTCAATGCTGATAAAATTATGTATATTACCGCTTTATACTTTTTATTCAAACTCTCTCACCCCATAATTTAACAAACTATATAACTATATCAAAATTGGTCGTTGAAAATGCTATTTTTTTCTATACTTCCTCCGTGTTCTTCTATTACCTTTCTCGAAAACTTCATATTCTCAAAAGCAATCGCACTGTCAGTTGTTCCTTATACCGCTATCTTTTTACTATTCATCACCATTAATACAGACTGATCTGTTTTACCGCCAATCAACTCAATGATAACACACCTTTCCGAACAATTCAAGACTGAAAATGAAAATATACCCCCCATCAAGAACATGATGGAATAAAAATTATCTTTTTTAAGTATGTATATAAAAAAACGGAGGTATCTTTCAATGAACACCTTGACAGTAATATCACATTTTGAAAATCATGATGAGACCGAAAGAAAAAAGAAATTTAATGAGATTTTTGTTCAAATGATAAAAAATTCTTTGGAAAATTATATTTCCGTATCCGAAAAGCAATATGAAGAAAACAAAAAATAAATTTTTAAAAACCGACTCTGTTATACTATAAATGAATGATATTAACAGAGTCGGCTTGTTATTTATATTTAAGAACGGAGGCTTATATATGAATGATAAAGTCGCTATATATTGCAGACTTTCCGAGGAGGACAAGAACAAAAAGTATAAAGATGATGACAGCGGAAGCATACAGAATCAAAAGCTAATGCTTACAGAATACGCTTTCAATCACAACTGGAAGATATATGATATTTATTCTGATGATGATTATACAGGCTCCGACAGGAACAGACCTGAATTCAACAGAATGATAAATGATGCCAAGTCTAAAAAATTCAATATTATATTATGCAAGACTCAATCACGTTTTACAAGGGAGCTTGAAATCGTGGAAAGCTATATACATAATCTTTTCCCAAAGCTCGGTATAAGATTTGTCAGTATAGTTGATAACATTGATACGGACATTGCAGGAAATAAAAAAACAAGGCAAATAAACGGTCTTATAAACGAATGGTATCTTGAGGATATGTCCGAGAGCATAAAAGCAGCATTAAAAACCCGCATGAAAGCAGGATATTTCATAGGCTCATTCGCTCCCTATGGATATAAAAAAGACCCCGATAACAAAGGACATCTGATAATTGATGAAAATACGGCTGATATCGTCAGAGAGATATTTTCGCTCTATAATCAGGGTGTTGGAAGAACGGGAATAGCAAGGATACTGAACGAACAGGGGATTCCCAGTCCTGTTGAATACTATCGTATGAGCGGCATCAGCACTGCCTGCAAGAAAAATGGAAAATATTGGAAATATCATACAGTCAGCAGTATTTTATCAAATGAAGTTTATATAGGCAATCTTGTTCAGGGAAAAACATATAATCCCACATATAAATTTAAACATACTATCCCTGCAAATAAAGAATTATGGATAAGGAAAGAACATACTCATGAACCTATTATAGATATCGAAACATGGAATCTTACAAGACAATTATGGAAAACAAGATCAAAACCATGTTATGTCGGAGAGCCAAATATCTTTTCCGGAAAATTGGTATGCTCAAAATGTGGATATAAGATGATAACAGCTTACAACAAACACAAAAGATATTACAGATGTGGCAGCGCAAAGTATGGTAAGATATGCTGTGAGGGTACAAATATATTTGAGACTACACTTCAACAAGCTGTTATAAGAGAGGCTCGCCAAATAAGAAAACAATATCTCAATGAAAATATTTCATTCGACATTGATAAATTATCAGATATTTCTCAAAAACGAATCAATAAATTTAAAAATATTCTGTTTAATTACGAGAAAAAAATAAAAGAAATAAATAATGCTCTTAAAAACTTATATATAGACAAGCTGAAAGGCATAATAACTACCGAACAATTCAATGACCTTGCAAAACAGTTTGAACAAGAAAAAAATGAGTACCTTTTAAAAATAGATGAGACAAATAAAAAACTCTCCTCTGAAAAAAGCTTCGGCTTCAATATTGAAAAAAGAGATGATTTTATAAGACAAATATCATCATGCGAACATATATCAAGAGAATTTGTTATATCTTTCATAAAATATATAACTATCGGTGGTGACAGAAATAACCGTGAAATCAATATTTACTGGAATTTTTAGTTGACAATGTTGTCCTAACAAAACTTTTCAGAGCAAAAGGCAAGAACAACCTATGATAATATTTTAAGATTTTGTGATGATCCTGATGTCATAGACGTGATAAGATTTTTGCGTGCAAGAGAGGTCGTTCACTATCAAAGGTTTGGAGAAAGCTTAAGGATTTTGACAGACAAGCTTGACAGTAAAAATTTCTATGCATTCAATCCCGAATTTGACAGAAAAAAGTGATACAAACAACAGCCCTCACCGATCATTTATATTTAGAATGATCTGGCGAGGGCTGTATAAAGTTTATTTGGAATTGTCTGTTTTACGCAGAATTTTCAGTTTATTCATCGTATCTTTTCGTCTGACAGTAACAGCTCTTCCAAGTCTGCGAAAGAAAAGTACAGGCAGAAGAATTTTGTGCTTGTAGTAAAAAGGGTAGAATGATTTCAGATAATCCATCGGCAAAAAAACTCTTTCAATCAAAAACTTGAGTTTACCTTTTTTGCTACCTCCATTATTCCGAACAAAATTATTGATTTTATTTTCAATATTGCCATATGTTCCGGAAAAAATAATATAATCAAGCATCTCCCGATCTTTATCTTTAATTTGACCGCTCCCGAAAACATCAAATGCAAGCTGTCTTATTTTTTGCTCAAAGCTGTCGATGCCAAGCTTTACTGTTTCTGAAAGTATGTATGATTCATCAAGTTCATCGCCCAGCCTTTGCCATATCACATAGTTATCGAGCAGTGAGCGAAGCCCTGTTCCGCAATTATTATAATGCTTGTATTCATGTGCAGTGATATATATGTACATATCACTACTGCTGAAATGATATCCATAATCATTTTGGCTGTCTTTTACAAGATATTTTGTTGCATCATGGTAATATTCATAAAATTCTTTTTTATGTACATAATTGAATAATCTTCTATGCATCTCAAAATTACTTACAGGCTTCTTGAAATATACATCATCATTTGCCTGCCCAAAGCTCTCACAACTGAATCCAAGCTCAAGCATTATATCCTTTACTTTTTTTGCGTGTTCCTTATCAAAGAGAATATCAAAGTCCGCCATCTGCCTCAATCCCACCGATGGATACAGCTCTTTGATAACTATCCCCTTAAGCGGAGCATACCATATATGCTCCTGTTCCATTCTTTGAAAGAGCTTTTCCTTGTCGATATCCATAACGGTCACCTTACGGATAGATTTAGCTTTTGCCTGAATGAATCTATTGTCATAAACGCCCGCTGATTCAAGGGCATATCCGACTATTGCAGCCAATGAATGTTTTTGGGCTGACTGATAGAGATCACCAAGGTCAATATTATCTATTTTTTTTCTGTCAGGTACCGTTCCGTTGACCACACAGCCTGAAAGATATATAACATCGTATATTGAATTACGGTATTCTTCATCTGTCAAAATTCAGTATTCTCCCTTCATGGCATTGTAGGAAATTTGGGCTGCAGAAATATCCATATTACACCCGAGCAGCCAAAGATCAATGTGTTCGATCATATTGTCGATAAGAGAAAGCGTTTTTAAAAGAGTATTTTTGTCAGAAGGTCTGTAACACTGCTGCAAAATTACCGAATAGGCTTCAGCTTCCGATATTTGCCTTATGTAATTTTCATCAGAACGGTTCAGGATACATATAGACTTGAGAGGTACAGAAATATTATTTCCAAGTCTATGTTTTCCGTTATAAGGTGTGCCAAAGACTGTAACACTATCATCACGGACACGAATCAAAGGTTTATCATCATTCACCATGATGGCTCGATCTGTGAGCAATTGTCTCCACAGCCTTGTATGAGTAGACTTTCCCATACCGCTTTTTGCAGTGAAAATATAGCATTGACCGTCAACGGATATTGCAGAGCCATGAAACAAAAATGTATCATACAGAGGCATTTTTTCGGCTATCTTGCGATATACTGCCAGTTCTTCGAGATATTCATCCGAATATTTGTAATCATCCTTTGACCTTTTGCGTTCAAAGCAAATATCATTTTCTGTTGTTGTCACGGTGAAGTCAGGTTTACCATCAAAGCGGTAATCGAAACAGTAATCATGAACTTTTTGATACAGAGAATCTATCTGTATTATCTTATCTGCCATTTTATATGTACCTTTCATGTAATCCGCTCCTCATAGTAATCAAGCGACAAACAGCAAAAGCCGTCTGCCGCTCATCATAGTCAGTCACTTTTAAGATTGATCAGATGTCATCCTCACCGTCACCGCCACCCTCATTATTACCAGCTTCTGAAGTAACTATAACATCCTCTATATCAAATTTTACTATATCAAAATCCACTTCTTTGTACTTTTTACTCATGTCAACCACCACCTTTTTTTAAAAAAACACTATCTTACATTTCATTATATCACAAAATCATTTGACATGTCTATGTAAAATATGCAAGTTTATTTATTATTGATTTTGTAAATTATGTAAATTATGCTGAAATTTATCTTGGCTGTGAAATAGAAACCTGCTTAAACTCTCGATTTAAGCAGGTTTCGTTCTAAATTTATCTGAAACTAATATTATCTACGCTTTTTTTTGGGATTCCTACGTGAAGCGGAATTATTACTTTTAGATGATGTTTTTGCTTCAGACTTTGTATCAACAACATGAGCTTCAACTTCGGTTTGTTTGCCAGTAGCAGGAGCTTTAGTTTCAGGTTTTGTGTCAGCAACAGGAACTTCAGTTTCAGGCTTTTTGTCAGCAACAGGAACTTCAGCTTCAGGCTTTTTGTCAGCCAAGGGAGCTTTAGCCTTGGGCTTCTTTGCGGCAACAGGCTTTTTACTTTCAGATTTAGTAGCGGCTTTCTTTACATATGTGTCAAGTCCTTCGCAATCCTCAAGAAATGGCTTTATTTTGGCATATATCTTCTCAACACCGCCAACACTGTCACTTTCAATGTTAAGAGGCATTATCGGATCATGTACACTCAATCTGATCAAGAACCAACCATTGCCGTTTTCTTCATCGAATGATACTCTTATTCCTTCATGGTTATCATCGGCAACCTTAAATTCCTCGTGGTCTTTGGAATATTTATAAAGGTCGGAGATAACTTTTTCACCATACTTACGGAAATCTTTTTCGTTTATATTGATCCTTATCTCCTTACTTTCGACAGGCTCCTTAAGGTCTTCAATAAGAGATTCGAGTTTTTTGCCCTCATTACGGAGCTGAACGGCTTTTATAATTATCTTCGTGACGAGATAAGCACCATCATCAAGAAAATAATTTTCTTTCATTGCAGCGTGACCCGATGTTTCGATTGCGAGAGGACAGTCAACACCGTTTTTATTTTGTCTTACAGCCTCGTCAATGACATTTTTATAGCCTCTCTTGAAACGAAGATGCTTACCCCCCAGAGTATTTTCGATAAATTCCTTCAAACCGCTTGAAGTTATGGAGTCTGTTACGATAAGACCTTTCCTGCCATGCTCAAGAGCAATAGCAGAAGCAAGTGCAACAAGACGATTTCTGTTTATCTCGTTGCCATTTGAGTCAACTGCACCTCCACGGTCAACGTCTGTATCAAAGATAACACCAAGATCGGCTCCGAACTTTTTGACTGCATTACAGATTGATTCCATTGCCTTCGGATCTTCGGGATTCGGCACATGATACGGAAACATTCCATCCGGTTCAAGGTACTGACTTCCGGTTATTTCAGCTCCCAGAGCTTCAAGAACATCCGTTGCATAAAATCCGCCTGCACCGTTGCCTGCATCAACAACTATTTTGAAGCCCTTGAGAGGATGATGATAGTCATCCTTGGAGTTTATTTCTTTTTTGATCATTTCACGCAGGGAGCCTGCATAATAGCTCATGAAGTCAGTTTCAAAGATATCTCCCATGTCACTGAACGGCGGCTTTTTATCATCCTGTGCATATTCAAGTATTTCAGTGATATCATCACCCTCAAGACCGCCTGCACGGGTAAAGAACTTCAGACCGTTTCTGTAATAAGGGTGATGGCTTGCCGTTATCTGAATAGCAGCGTCACATTCCAATTCAACAGTTGTCATGAACATTGCAGGAGTTGAAGACATATTACAGTCAATTACAGACACACCCGCATTGAATAAAGTATTTTTTGTAACATCTGCTATACGTGGACCTGATATTCTTGAGTCACGTCCAACGGAGATTTTCATCTCCTTTGCAGATTTTCCTGTTTTGTCCGAGAGCCACATCATGAATCCGTTTACTATTGCCGCAACTGTTTCATCAGTCAGATTCACTTCATATCCTGCATTTCCAACAGCGACACCTCTTATATCAGTTCCGCTTTTTAAATTCTTCCAAAAATCATTCAACATAATAAATACGCTCCTTTTTTTATTTCAACTGTAAAAAGATAAGCTGATTTTATCAGCGTTCATCAACACATTACTTACAAGCTACATACTCTATCCTTTATTTATTCTAACATTACAAAATATGAAAAAAAGTATATGGTTGCAGTAAAATGTCCGCTTCACTATAATCGTATACTATTTTTTCCAAAATGTCAATGACTTTATTTATTTCACAATGAGCATATTTCGACAGCTTTTTCAGATAACTCTAAAACATTCAAACCATAAAGACAATTTGTACAAAAATAACTTTCATAAATCATTTGTTTTATGCTTACAGACAGCAACACAAGGCAATTAATCCATTACTCTACAAGCAAAATGCAAAAAATGAATGTACTTACTTGACATTTTTTTGAATAATTATTTATTTTTAACATATAAAAATATTTTAACCGAGCTATATTAACTATAATAATGATCTTCTTGAACTGTTTTTATAAACAAAATACAAATTCGACAAATTTTGACAAAATTCACGTAAACCAAAGTGGTATAGAAATTTTCTTACGATAGTTGTATAATATCCGTGAAATGAATTTTTTAAAGGAGATTTTTACGATGAATAGTAAAGATACTTATATTTATGAAATTACTGAAGGTGAGGAGTTTGTAGAACAGATCGGTAAAATCAAATCCTACGGCATAATGATCTGCAACTCCGACAAGAATCTCGCTAAACAAAAAAATGAATCCAGCCGTGTAGACAATATTTCGTCTGATTACAACAAAATTGTGGATTTTAAAAAATTACTCGAAGAAAATGAACTCTATCCGATACATCTGCATGATGTTGTCGAAGATTTCTTGGCATAAAAAGAATATCATCTATGAGGATAAAATACATCAAACTAAAATAAAGTAATTATATGCCAATAATGGCAAAAAAGCGTGTAAAGCTATCATAAATAGCAAACACGCTTTATTTATTATAATATATTGGCATATTTCGATGTGCATTTGTTGGACATTATTTGCAGGCAAATGACTTTGCCGTTTAATATCGTCAGCAGTACAGACAGACTTATCACAAGAGGATTGGTAGAAGGCTTGGCAATCTGCCCGGAAAAATCAATGTCAGTGATGAACTGTGTGTAAAATATCTTCCAAATAAGCCGAATTTTGCAACAGCAGTGAAATAATCGAAAATAGAAGCCTATTTGACAACCAAAAAACAATAAGAAAGCAGTATATGAGGAGTGACTTTCATATACTGCTTTTATATTATGAATAACACCATCCGTAATCCCCGTGAAGATGTCATCATAAACTGTATTTTTATTCGTGATCCTGCAAAGCATCAAAACCTGTTTCGCCTGTCCTGATCTTTACAACGTCTTCCACGTCATATATAAATATCTTACCGTCACCTATATGACCTGTGTACAATGCCTTTACCGCTGTATCAACTACCGTCTTTACAGGTATCTTACTGACAACGATATCTATCCTTATTTTAGGCAAAAGGTTCATTTCAACTGCTACACCTCTATAATATTCCGTATTGCCTTTTTGAGTGCCACAGCCAAGTACCTGTGTTACGGTCATACCTGTGATCCCTATACCTGTCAGAGCTGTATTCAGTTCTGTAAATTTACTCTGCTTTGTGACTATACTGATATTTGTAAGCTTCGGTCTGTCCTTGTTTTCGGACCTCTCAACGGGTGTAAGAAGATTTACTTCAACTGCCTTTTCGGGCGGTACAGATCCGTTTTTCTCGGTCTTTCCCGTCAGTACCTGCGGAACAGGCATAAAGTCTGCATATGAGCTTGAAAGTCCGTGTTCCGTGAGGTCGAGTCCCTTGACTTCTTCTTCCTTTGAGGCACGAAGTCCTATTGTCTTTTTGATGACAAAGAAGATGATTGTCATAAAAATTGCTGTATAAGCACCTATGCAGAGAATACCCAAAAGCTGCTTTCCAAGCTGTGTGAATCCGCCGCCATAGAGCAGACCGAGTGTTTCTTCGTCTTTCGAGAAGATACCTACTGCAACAGTACCCCATATACCATTGCACATATGAACGGCAACTGCTCCGACGGGATCATCTACCTTGAGCTTACTGTCAACTACTTCAACGGCTATTACAACAAGTATGCCTGCAACTATGCCTATGAGAAGTGAGCCTA
>CACXGJ010000065.1 GCA_902767125.1 uncultured Ruminococcus sp.
ATGCCCGCTTTTCAGCGGAAGTGAGGGGAATTGTTATTACATAGGCTCATCATCAGGCGGTATACTGATAGATGCAGGCAGGAGTGCCAAACAAATTACAAACGCTCTTTCGGAGCATGACATAGATATAAAAAATATCGGGGCGATATTCATAACCCATGAGCATACCGATCATGTTAAAGGACTTAAAACCCTTGCGGGAAAAAATAATATAAAAGTGTATTCATCGGGCGGAACTGTCTCTGAGCTTATAAAAAAGGATATGATAAACGGAAGGATGAATGTTTCCCTGATAGATGATGATGGCGTGGAATGCAGCGGTATGTACATAAAGCCGTTCAATTTATCACATGACTGTCGTGAGGGCTTCGGCTATGTCGTTGAAAGCTCTGATGGCAGGAGAACAGCATTTGTCACTGATACGGGTGTCGTTACAGATGAAATAAAAACGGCTGTCACAGGCTGTGATACAGTGGTCATCGAATCAAATTATGATGAAAATATGCTTTTGTGCGGAGAATATCCGTATCTTCTTAAGAGGAGGATATTGTCGGAGGTCGGGCATATTTCAAACGATACCTGTGCGAAAACGGTCAGTGAGCTTGTCAAAACGGGTACTGCAAGAATAATCCTCGCCCATTTGAGCAAAAAGAATAATATGCCGTGTCTTGCGGAGGAAACTACACTTTCGCTCCTGAAAACCGATAAAATGAAAAGAAATATCGACTATCAGCTTAATATTGCAAAGGCTGAAAATAATACTTCATTACTTTATTAACGGAGAATTTTTTATGATAAATATAAGTATAATATGTGTCGGGAAGCTAAAGGAAAAATTCTGGACTGAAGCGTGCAATGAATATGCAAAGAGACTCAAACCATTTTGCAGTTTTTCGATAATCGAGGTCGAAGAAGAAAAGCTGCCCGATGAGCCGTCAAGGTCTCAAATAAATAATACAATAATGCGTGAAGGACAGAGAATTATCTCGAAGATTCCAAAAAATTCAAGGATAATATCAATGTGTATCGAGGGAAAACAGAAAAGTTCCGAGGATTTAGCCCGAGAATTTGCAGATTCAGCCGTCAGCGGCACAAGCAGCATCGTTTTTATAATAGGCGGTTCATGGGGACTTTCCGATGAAGTCAAAAACCTTTCATCAATAAAGCTCTCAATGTCAAGGATGACATTCCCGCATCAGCTTGCAAGAGTCATGCTTTGTGAGCAGATATACCGTGCATTTCAGATAAATTCCAATGGCAAGTATCATAAATAAGATTTTTGTCAAAATTGCCATTAAACGATACTTCTGATTGTTAAAAATGATGAATTTTTGAAAATCTGATATTTTGCTTTAAAAATTTTGTGCATTATGTTATAATACTATTACTGATATTTTTAACAGGAGGAATGTTTAATGTATTATCTTGGTATAGACTTGGGCGGTACAAATATCGTTGCAGGTGTTGTTGATGAGGACGGCAATATCCTTGTAAAAGCAAGCTGCAAGACTAATGCTCCACGTCCCGAAGAAGAACTTTGCGATGACATGGCGGCAGTTGCACTCAAGGCACTTGAAAGTGCAGGTCTGACAAAGGATGACATAGGCTTTGTAGGTATAGGTGCTCCGGGTGCTGTCAACGGTGAAACAGGCATCATAGAGTTTGCCAATAACTTCGGCTATCATAACTGGCATATCGTTGACATGATGAAGGAAAGACTCGGCGTAGATGTGTTCGTTGAGAATGATGCAAATGCTGCGGCTTACGGTGAATATCAGGTAGGTGCTGCAAAGGATGCCAATGATGCTGTTGTAATAACTCTCGGAACAGGTGTTGGCGGAGGTATCATAATTGACGGAATGATATACAGCGGCTCAAACTATGCAGGTGCAGAGCTTGGTCATATCGTTATACAGCATGGCGGCAGACAATGCTCATGCGGCAGAAAGGGCTGCTGGGAAGCATATTCATCTGCAACAGGTCTTATCAATATGACAAAAGAGGCTGCTATAAATCCGTTCAACAGCAATTCCATACTCTGTAAAATGATAGAGGGCGACATATCAAAAATCACAGGCAAGACGGCTTTTGATGCTATGGAGCAGGGTTGCGAGGTCGGAAAGGCTATTGTTGACGAATATATAGATTATCTCGGCTGTGGTCTTGTAAATATAATCAACATATTCCAGCCTGAAATCCTCTGCATAGGCGGAGGCGTTGCCGCACAGGGCGATAACCTTATCAAGCCTTTGATGAAGATAATTGAAGCTGAACGCTATACAAAGCACAATTCAAAGCAGACTCAAGTCCGTATATGCCAGCTCGGAAATGATGCAGGTATAATCGGTGCAGCATTCTTGGGAAAGTGAGAAGTGAGGAATGAGGAGTGAGAAGTTGTTTCTCGCCCCGTAAGACAGCTTTATTTTTACAATTAAAGAAACAGAGCAGAATTTTTACATCCTGCTCTGTTTTTTTGTGTTCATTTTGTGATAATTTCTAATTGAATATCAGCCGCCTAATTCTATCATTTTATCAATGCACTTTACGGCTTTTGTGATAGTTTCGGGAGAAAGCTCTATTTCTTCACCGCCGTTGCCCTGACAGCAGTTAAGGACATCAATAAGTGTAGTTGCTTTCATGTTCTCACAAATAAAGGATTTTGAAAGGGGATAGAATTTCTTGTCGGGACACATATACTGAAGATGTTCTGCAATGCTGTTTTCCGTGCCGATAATAAATTCCTTTTTGTCGGAGTTTATCGCATAGTTCATTATACCCGATGTAGAACCGATATAGTCGGCTAATTCCGTGACTTGCGGCTGACATTCGGGATGTACAAGGAGTTCGGCATTCGGATGGAGCTTTTTGGCATTTTCAGCCTGTTGTTTTTTGACTGCCGCATGAACGGGACAACCGCCCTGTACAAGCTTTATGTTCTTATCGGGACACTGCTTGGCAACAAATGCACCCAGATTGCAGTCGGGAATGAAAAGGATATTTTTGTTTTCTATTTTATTGACTATCTGTACGGCTGATGAGGAGGTGACACACACATCACAGACTGTCTTCAGCTCGGCGGTAGTATTTATATATGCCACGACAGTGTAGTCGGGATACATTTCTTTAAGCTGTGATATAATTGTTTTGTCGAACTGTTCAGCCATCGGACAGCCTGCAACGGGATTTGAGAGAATGACACGCTTTTCGGGCGAGAGCATTTTGACTGTTTCAGCCATAAAGCGTACTCCGCACATAAGAACCGTCTTATTCGGTGCAGTCCTTGCCATTTTGCTCAAAGCATAGGAATCACCCGTAAAATCGGCAATTTCAAGAATTTCCCGTGCCTCATAGCTGTGGGCGAGGATGCAGATATCATTTTCTTTTTTAAGACGGATAATTTCATTTTGTACTTCCTTGATGGTCATAAAGCAACTTCCTATCCTGTTAAAAAATATATGCCCGTTTTTGTGTCAAGTTTAGGGCGAAAATTGACAAGTATGCTTGACATTGTTTGATATATATGATAAAATATCAAGCGAGAATTTATAATTCTATTATATCATTTTTCCTGATTTTGTCAATCTAAAAAAATTTTATTATACACAGGATAAGACCGTACAGGATGGATGAAGCTGTGCCGTAGATTATGACAGGACCTGCTATTGCAAACATTTTTGCACCGAGTCCTCCGATGTAGCCCTCGCTTTTAAATTCAATGGCAGGAGATACAACGGCATTTGCAAATCCCGTGATAGGGACAAGAGTTCCTGCACCTGCAAATTTTGCTATATTGTCATACCAGCTCAAAGCTGTGAACAATGCACTTAAAAATATAAGGCTTATGCTTGTCAGACAGCGGGCATCTTTAATATCCATATTAAGTGCAGATTGATAGGTGTCGGAAAGTGCCTGTCCCACAACGCATATAAAGCCTCCGACCGAAAATGCACCGATACAGTCCTTTAACAGCTTGCTTTTTGGTGAAGCGTTCTTCACCATAGAAGAATATTCATTTCGGGATATATTCATATTTTATCACCTTTTATTTGCTGTTTATTTTGTGAAAAGATGAGAAATAGGTTTTATTACTCCTCACTTCTAACTCCTCATTTCTCACTTATTTTGTGCGATTATTTTTTAATTATTCATTAATGGAGTGTTGGATTTTGAGAGAGATTTATTTGGATAACAGTGCAACGACAAAGGTATGTCGGCAGGCTGTTGATAAGATGGTTGAGATAATGACGGAAAAATACGGCAATCCGTCATCACTTCATTCAAAGGGACATGAGGCTGAAAAGGAGCTTGAAGAAACAAGACAAATAATTTCGGATTTTCTTTCGGTCGGGAAAGATGAGATATATTTTACATCAGGCGGTACAGAGGGGAATAATACAGCAGTATTCGGTGCTGTTGAGGCTCTGAAAAGGCGTGGAAAGAGAATAGTCACATCATCAACGGAACATTCTTCCGTGGTAGAATCAATGCAGAAACTTGAAAAGAACGGTTATGAAGTGATATATTTATCCCCTGATGAAAAGGGTAAAATTTCTCTTGAAAGTGTTTCAAATGCTGTTACAAAAGATACTGTTTTAGTCAGTATAATGGCGGTAAATAATGAAATAGGCTCGATAAATCCTGTTGAGAGGATAAAGAAAATTATAGAAAAAGCGGATTCACCTGCATTGCTCCATGTTGATGCAGTGCAGGCTTTCGGGAAGCTCCCTCTTAAACCGAAAAAATGGGGGATAGATATACTGACTGCAAGCTCACATAAAATACATGGTCCGAAGGGTGCAGGTATCTTGTATTTGCGTAAGGGTGCAAGGATAATGCCCCTG
>CACXGJ010000066.1 GCA_902767125.1 uncultured Ruminococcus sp.
GCCCGTCAGATCAAGTGACACAACACGCTTGTTCTTGAGCGGTTCGGGGACATCTCCCGATACTATCTTCAAGGCAAGTCCCTCGGCTATCGCTGTTTTGCCGACACCCGGTTCGCCTATCAGGCAAGGATTATTTTTCGTTCTCCTTGAAAGTATCTGTATGACTCTCTCAATCTCATTCTGTCTGCCGATAACCGGATCTATCCCGCCTTTTTTGGCTATTTCCGTCAAGTCCCTGCCGAATTTATCGAGCAGCTTTGTCTTTCCGCCCGACCTGCTGTTTTCATCACTGCTTTTGGCATTTTCGTGAACAAATCCGTTATCGCTGTCACCTCCGCCGAGGGCTTCATTGAGTGACCTTACGATATCATTCGGGCGTATTCCCATTGCCTGTAAAAATCTTACTGCATAGCTATCACCGTCTGATATAAGAGCTATCAATATATGCTCTGTACCAACGTAATTATGTCCCATATTTGCAGCCTGCATTATAGCCGTCTGCAAAACCCTCTTTGTCCTCGGAGTAAAATCATCGGGTGTCAGCTTTGTATTTTCACCTGTGCCTATCTCCTCTTTGATAAGCTCCTCCAATTTATCCGAATCTGCACCGCATTTATCCAATACCGTATAAGCCGCACCGTCCTCATTCTGCAAAAGTCCAAGCAAAATATGTTCGCTGCCTACATAAGTATGCCCCATACTCTGTGCGGATTCTATCGCTAAATTAATAGCATTATTCGCCTTTTCCGTAAAACCATTGAATTTATACATAAAAATACCTCCTCTGTATATCAAATCACTTATTGCCAACTGCTGATTATTCTTCAAGTCTGTGGCTTGAAGGCACCTGCGGCTTCATCAATGCACTTCTCACAAGCTCTGCCCTTATCCTGTCACGCTCCTGCGGAGTCAGCTTCTTGCCGATATTCTTCATGAGCGTTGCAGGCTGTATTTCGATGAACAGACGGTTTATTGTGGGAAGGTCTATCCCTGTAAGTATCTCCGACTCCACCCCGAAACGCACATTTGAAAGAAGCTGCATACATTCCTCATTGCTCATGAGCTTTGCATACTGAAGTATTCCGTATGAACGGTATACCTTATCCTGAATCGTGATATTCTTTTTCAGATTTTCACGGGCATTTCTCTCCTGTGTGACAAGCTGATATGCTATGTCACGGAGATTATTTACAGCCTCCTGTTCGGATATGCCGAGTGTCACCTGATTTGAAAGCTGATATATAGCTCCCTTCGGCTCTGTTCCCTCTCCGTACATTCCTCTTATGACAAGCCCCAGCTTGGAAAGGGATGAGCTTATCTTTCCCATTGCACCGCTTTCCTTTAGTGAAGGGAGATGAAGCATCAATGATGCTCTCATGCCTGTGCCGATATTTGTCGGACACTGCGTAAGATAGCCCAATTTATCATTGAATGCAAAATTCAACTGCTCATCGAGAAGTGTATCTATCTTATCCGCCAGATCATAGGTACTTTCAAGGTTCATCCCCTGACTTATCACCTGTATTCTTATATGGTCTTCTTCGTTTATCATTATACTGACTGATTCGTCATCAAGCAGAAGAAGTCCTCTGCCCTGTCTTTCGGATATAAATTCGGGACTTACAAGATGTCTTTCAACAAGTGATACCGCTTCCTCCTGCGTAAGCTCCGACATCTGGATATATCCAAACCTGCCCGATATCGCCGAATGTCCGTCAAGAACGGCTGATTTCACAATAGATGCGACCTGTCTTTTCTTCTCGTCCGTGAGCCTGCACGGAAAAGGATACTCCCGAAGATTCCTGGCAAATCTTATTCTTGTACTTATCACAACATCATTGACATCTTTCAGTGTGTCAAATTTCTTTTCACTCATAATGATTCATTCCTTTCCCTGATTCATGTATTATTCTTCTCAAGCTCTTTTATGCTGTCACGAAGCTGTGCCGCTTTTTCAAACTCCTGCTCCCTGATAGCCTTTTGAAGCTCTGACTTGAGCCTTGCAAGCTCATTCTGAATCTTCACCTGTGTGCCTGCCGAATGTGCGAGCTTTCCTATGTGCGAGGTTCTTCCGTGTATCCTCTGTATCGAAGGGATCAGCTCCTCATAGAACACATCATAGCAATTCGCACAGCCGACCTTGCCTGATCTTGCGATATCCTCGAAGCTGCTGCCACAGCACTGACAGCGTTTTGCTGCACGTGATGCTGTCGGGAAGCTGTCCATAAAGCTGCCGAACAGCTTATCAAGATCAAATCCCATATTCCCGAAAAATGAACCGTAGCCCATTTTATTCGCACACTCCGAACACAGATCGTATTCCTTCAATTCTCCGTTAAGTATAGTTTTTATATGTGTAGTAGCCTGTCTTTTTCCGCATGATTGACACAACATAATTCATTACCTCCGTCTTTTATTAATTTTGCAGGATAACCAATGTTATCAGCATATTTTTCATTACAGCCGCTCTTAAGATATCTCTCTGCTCCTGCGGCACATTTGAATATACATTATCGGAAAGGGCTGATGATATCAAAACCCTGTCATACTCCGATATAAGCCCCTGTGCCGACATATTTCCCAAAACAGCCTGTGCTGTTGCCGATGATATCCTGTCACCTATCGAATTGACTATGTGCATCAGGGCAACCCGTCTGTCAGTCGTGACTCGTGTTATCTTGATATAGCCTCCGCCTCCACGTCTGCTTTCGACAATATATCCCTGTTCGGGCGTAAATCTCGATGTTATGACATAGTTTATCTGACTCGGAACACACCCCAATATACCTGCAAGCTCATTCCTTTGTATCTCGGCATTTCCATCGCTTTCATCAAGCATCTTTAATATATACTGTGCAACAAGATCGCTCATCTTCATCATTCAGCCACCTCCTGTATCTTTTTTGTCTTTGACTTTCTTTGACCTTGTGAGTTTATTGTATATCAAAAGTCAGAAAAGGTCAAAGTCAGTAAAAGTCAAATTCCAATATTTACACATCCGTTTACTGTTTTTTTCTCAATCATGCTCTCTTTTTCTTATTTTTTCATACACATACATTTTATTTTACATTATTTCTCTTGACATAACTCAACTTATATTGTAAATTTGTTTTATAGGGGTGATATAATGTCCGATTTAAATATCATTGACATCTCAAAGACCGTTAAAACAAAAAAGAAAAATAATTTCCTGATGAAATTTTCGGCTGTACTCTGCTCAATAGCCGTTCTTGGCGGAATAGGCTATACCGTCTATTTCGTTGACACCCATCAAAAGGAAAGGCTTGCCGTACAAAATGCCGCAAAAGAATTGCCTATGCCCGATATTCCAAAGCCTGTCCTAAAATTGGAGGACTATGATGCCAACAGACCTGTCTACAAAAATGAAAGAAATTTTACATTCAATGAATCAAGATTGAGCAAGAGAAATTACAGGGTACTCACAAGAAGCATTACCGCAAGCTATTCGGTATTGTATGATGTATCGGCTGACGAAATTATCTTCGAGGAAAATTCCGATAAAAAATGCTATCCTGCAAGCACTACCAAATTACTTACCGCTATTGTGGCTTCAAAAATAATTACCGACCATCAAATGATAATAACGGTCGGTAATGAGATAAAACTGATAGGTGAGGAATCAAGCTCTGCAGGACTTAAAATGGGCATGAAGCTCACCTTTGAGACACTTATGGACGCTATGATGCTCCCGTCGGGCAATGATGCGGCTTATACAATGGCTGTAACGGCTGCCAGGATATACCGCAATGATCCTACCATTCCGAGCAAGGAGGCTGTCGAAATATTCGTTGACCTCATGAATGATGCGGCAATTCAGATAGGTGCAAATAACTCTCACTTTGTAAACCCCGACGGCTGGCATGACAAAAATCATTATACTACCGCAAAAGACCTTGCCAAGATCAGCGTATATGCAAAAAGCATTCCCGTCATCGCAAATTCATGCAGCACACATTATGCCGAAAGAAAGCTCATAAAAGGCGGCATGATCTACTGGGTAAATACAAATATCATGCTCAATGATTACTATGCCTGCTATTCACAATACTGTGACGGTCTCAAAACAGGCTATACTGACGAGGCAGGCTCCTGTGTCATTGCCTCTGCAACTATGGATGACCATACTTTCATAGCCGTTGTAATGGACGGACAAAACGGCTATTCAAAATATGATGATGCAAATCTGATGTTCCGGCACGGCTTCAAGCTATATGACCTCAAATATACCTATGGTCCCCCAAAGGCTTAAAAAGCTATATTCCCCGAAATACTCCCGAATATCATTTTGAATATCTTCAGGAAATTTATCTGTTCCGCATTCTCGACGGCAGTGATCGGATACTCTGCTATCTGTTTACTGTCGCTTTTATATATCATCTTTCCCAGAACAGCTCCCTTTTCAACAGGTGCATCTATCTCCTGCGGCAAAATTATCTCCGAGGTTATCTTCTCGCTCTCACCTTTCTTTATCAGAAATGAGGCATCTATCCTTGCATCTGTCTTTATTTTATCGGTCATGCCATTCCTGACCGAAATTTCCGTCACCGCCCCATCGGGAACCTTTGGAGTATACATACCGTAATTCGCAAAGCCATAATCAAGTATCTTTGAGGCATCCGAAAATCTGCTCTTTCCCGTCTGACTTCCCAAGACTACCGCTATCAGACTCAATCCGTCACGCTCTGCCGTTGCACTTATACAGCTCCCTGCCTTTGAAGTCGTACCCGTTTTCAGTCCTGTTATACCCCTGTAGCTTTTCAGAAGTTTATTTGTATTGACAAGCTGTGTCTTTCCTCCACGAAGTGTATCCATCCATATATTACTGTAATCATATATCTTCTTATGCTTCGTCAGCTCCCTCGACATTACCGCTACATCATATGCACTTGTTACATGACCGTCTTCGTCAAGTCCGTTGCAGTTCTTGAAAACTGTCTCCTTCATCCCCAATGCTTTCGCCTTTTTATTCATCTGCGAAACAAATTCCTCCTCCGTTCCGCATATATATTCTGCCAATGCCACAGCCGCATCATTTGCACTTGCTACAACTGTCGCCTTTATCATCTCATCCACTGTCATCGTTTCACCGACCTCGAGCCATATATCCGAACCTCCCATTGATGAGGCGTGTTCCGAGGCTGTCACCGTATCCGACAACGATATCTTTCCGCTGTCGAGAGCTTCCATCACAAGTGTCAGTGTCATCACCTTGGTTATTGATGCACACGCCCTTACTTCATGGGCATTTTTTTCATACAGCACTTTTCCTGTTTTCTGATCCATAAGCACCGCTGACGGTGCCGTTATCTCATTATCAGACAATGCACCCGCACTCAAGCCGAAAGGCACACACAAGATCATTGCCATCAATACAGCACTCATCTTTTTCAAAAAAAACATACCGCACCTCCAAAAGCCATTAACTACTGTATTATATGCTTCGAGGATGCGGTATATTAAATTTTCTTTATTTCTTTTTTCGGCGTTTCGCTTCTTTTTTGTCTTCCTTATTATTCTCCGAATCAACGCTGAAGTCCTGATTCAGAAAATTATCTATCTCACGGCTCAATCTTGCAATGGGAAGTCCTACTATATTATAGTAGTCACCTCTTATTCCCTTGATAAATAATGCTGCCATACCCTGTATTGCATATCCGCCTGCCTTGTCATACGGCTCGGGGGTAACGACATAGCTCTCTATTTCTTCATCTGTGAGCGGATAAAATTCAACCTCCGTTGATTCCGAAAAGCTGTAGGATTTTCCCATGTAGAAAAGACAGCAGCCTGTAATGACACGGTGAACCTTGCCCGAAAGCAGCTTCATCATTTCCCTTGCATCATCGGTTGAACGGGGCTTGTTAAGTACCGCTCCGTCAACTATAACGGCAGTATCACAGCCTATTACAAGCCATTTTTTATATGCCTTTGCAACAGTTTCGGCTTTTTGGTCTGCAAGGTACTGCGGATACTGCTCTACTCCCATTTCCTTTGGCACGACCTCCTTTATTCTTGACGGTATGACCTTGAACTCGTCATATATCCTTGAAAGCAGTTCCCGTCTTCTCGGTGATGCCGATGCTAAAATTACACCCTGTATTTTTTCCATTTCAATTTCTCCCTCTATATAAGTTGTTTATATATATCGCCTTTTTTGAATCCCGTCAGTTTAGCCGCCTCTTTCGCACTCTCCGAAAGAGACATACCCTTTTCGGCAAGCTCTTTCGCCAAATCAACGGCATATTCAAGCGTGACTTGGTTTTCTTCATGCCTTGCTCCCTCTATGACAAGAACTATCTCTCCTTTTATGTCTCCGTCTTCATATTTTTCGGCTGCTTCTTTCAATGTCGTTCTTATAACTTCCTCATGTATCTTTGTCAGTTCACGGACTATTGATATTTTCCTGTCACCGAATGTTTTATACATATCCTTCAAAGTAGCCGTTAATTTATGCGGTGCTTCGTAAAATATCATTGTACGTTCCTCATTCTTGACAGCTAAAAGATGTTCACGTCTGCTTGGCTTATTCACGCTCAAAAAGCCCTCAAAGGCAAATCTTCCTGTCGGCAAGCCTGATATTGCCAACGCTGATGCCAATGCGGTAGGTCCGGGTACCGCACATACAGTTATCCCTCTGTCAGCACACTGTCTTACAAGAACCTCCCCGGGGTCTGATATACACGGCATTCCTGCATCTGTCACAATTGCACAGTTTTCACCGTTCTCTATCCTTTGGCATATCTCCTCTCCCCTGTCTATCGTATTGAATTTATGATAGCTTATCATCGGCGTATCTATCTCAAATTTATTCAACAGCTTTATAGTTACCCTTGTATCCTCTGCCGCTATGAAATCGACCTCTTTCAGCGTTTCTATCGCTCTCGGCGAAAGGTCAGACAAATTGCCTATGGGTGTCCCCACTACATATAATTTTCCGCTCATATATATCCTTCCTTGTATGCTCCGTATATCTCTATCATCTCATCCGAAAATTCTCCGCCCTCTTTTTCAATGAACAGAACAGGCTCTACTATCAGTCCATTCGGATTCCCTCCACGTCTGCCCTCTATCAGAAACAGCTTTGGAGCTTTATTCGGTCTTTGCTGGACAAATCTTAATCTTTTCGGCTCTATCCCGAATTTTCTCATTGCCGTGATGACATCGCTCAATCGTTCAGGTCTTTGGCACATACAGAATTTTCCCGAAAAATTCAGTAACCTTGACGCTGTGTGAATTATATCCTCCATTGTACATTCACTTTCATGACGTGCGATTTTGAGCGAATCATCAGGATTTACTATCCCTGTGCCTGCAGCTTTATACGGTGGATTGCACACCACCATATCATACGAGGAATATTTCACAAGCCCGTCAAGCTCCCTTAAATCTGCATTTATCACACTGATATTCTCCGTCCCATTCAGCTCAATGCTCCTTTCGAGCATTGAACAGGCATTTTCCTGTATCTCAACGGCTGTAACATGATTCGGGATATTGTTTCTGCTCCATATCAGCGGTATAGCACCACAGCCTGTCCCCAAGTCACACGCTTTATCATTCTTTTTAGGCATTGCAAAATTCGCCAATAATACAGTATCAGTCCAGAATTTATGTTCTCCCGAAACGATTATTTTCACACCGTTTCCGAGAGGCTCAAGCCTTTCACCGTCTTTCAGCACTCCAAATCCCCCTTTTACGACAAATAATTATAGCACAATATTCAATTTCCGTAAAGTCAATTTTTTCTCTTTTTTGAAACAAGTGCATAAGCTTCGTCTATTATCGGATAAATTTCATTTTCACTGACACTTCCGTCTAAAGCAACGGCTATCCAATGCTCTTTGTTCATGTGATATGCAGGATAAAAACCCTTTTTCGAGGAAATAAGCAGGTCTTTGAAAGACGGCTCACATTTTATATCAAGTATCATTGCTTCACCGTCTGCACCGTCAAGAACTTTTCTTTTGACATTCATGCCCACAGCATACCATTTTTTTGTATCGTTATTGCGAAGTGCAAATGTATCGGGAAATTTCTCCCACAGGTATTCGGGCATTGTCCCGTACTTTTCATAAACATAACCTAAAATCTTTTCA
>CACXGJ010000067.1 GCA_902767125.1 uncultured Ruminococcus sp.
CTCCTGTTTGATTGGTCTGATATTATAATGCCCCGATATTTTTTCAAATATTCCGTTCTCAAAAATAAATTTTTATGTTATAATTTTTTCAGAGTTTTTTTGATCGAGGTGATTTTTATTGTGAAAAGGTTTCCGAATTTGATGAAAGATATTGTCGGAGGAATAATAGTGGCACTTGTTTCGATACCGATATCAATGGGATATGCACAGATAGCAGGCTTGCCAATGCAATACGGTCTGTACGGTTCTGTTCTGCCGATATTTTTGTTCGGCTTGATAACGACTTCAAAGGACTTTGTATTTGGTGTAGATGCCGCACCTGCTGCTCTCACGGGTGCAGCGATAGCATCTTTGGGAATTGCCGCCGAATCCCAACAGGCATTGTCAGCCGTCCCGACAATAGCATTTTTGGTGGGATGTTGGCTGTTGCTGTTATTCACCTTCAAGGCAGGGAAAATAGTACAGTATATTTCGGAATCCGTCATGGCAGGATTTGTTTCGGGCATTTGCTGTACTATAATATTGATGCAGGTGCCGAAATTATTCGGAGGCTCTCCCGGCACAGGTGAAGGTATAGAGCTTATCGAACATATCATTGAACAACTGCATTTATTCAACCCTGTTTCAGCACTTTTAGGAGTGATGACAATTATTATAATAATGCTCGGAAAGAGATTCGTTCCAAAGGTACCCATGTCGGTTATAATGATGGTAGCCGCTGTGCTGTCAACTGTAATTTTTCATGTGGACAATTACGGTGTAAAATTATTGCCTGACGTTGAAAGCGGTTTTCCGCTGTTCAATTTCAAGCCGTATATTCCGAGCATTGATATAATAACGGATATGGTATTTTCTTCATTGAGTATAGCGGCAGTCATACTGTCGGAATCTCTGCTTGCTTCAAAGGGAAATGCAATGAAGGACGGATATAAGCTCAATTCCAACAGGGAAATTTTAGCATATTCCATAGCAAATTTTTCATCGGCAATAGTAGGCTGCTGTCCCGTCAACGGCAGTGTTTCAAGGACAGGCATTGTAAGGCAGTTCGGAGCAAAAAGTCAGATACTTTCGGTCTCGGCTGCAATAACAATGGTTTTTGTATTGTATTTCGGCACATCTGTCATAAAATATATGCCTGTGCCTATCCTCACGGCAATAGTTGTTTCGGCTCTGATGAATGCCTGTGAATTTGGAGTTGCCAAAAGAGTTTTCAAAACAAGCAAAACCGAATTTTATATATTCCTTGCGGCATTTTTCGGAGTGCTGATATTCGGCACAGTTGCAGGAGTTATCATCGGGATAGTTCTTTCTTTCATAGCTGTTGTTATCCGTGCGGTAACACCGCCAAGGGCTTTCATGGGAGTTATCCCCGAAAAAGACGGTTTTTTCACGCTTGGCAGGAACAGTGAGGCTTTGCCGATAAAAAATACTTTGATATACCGTTTCAGCGGAAATTTATTTTTTGCCAATATAGATACATTTGAGAGCGACATAGAAAACGCTGTCAGGGATGATACAGAGAATATAATCATAGATGCCCGTGCAGTCGGAAGCATTGATATCACGGCAGCCGAAAGACTTGTCATGATGCACAGGAAATATGCTGAAAGGGATATACGATTCTATCTCACGGAGCATATCGGAGAGGTCAATGACCTGTTCAAGAAATTCGGAGAAACCGAATTTCTCAACAGCGGTGCAGTCAGAATGACTGTAACACTTGCCTTGCGTGATGCCGGATTAAAGCCGCCTTATCCGACTGAAAAGGATATCATTACTCCTCAAAAACAAAAACGACTTCAATATAAAAATTCCTTCAATCGCTCTGCAAGAGGAATACAGGCGGAATTGGAATGGGTATTTGGTGAGGATGCCGAAAAATTCAAGTCCAATTTAGCCGACGAAATTTATCAGAATGTCACTGAACACAAGCGATTTGACAATGACCTGATAGAAACGGCTGAAAACAGCACTCACTGGGGGAAATTCAATCTGTTTGACGAGGAAGACCTTCTCGACAGGCTGGAGCTTCGATTGATAGAATTTTCGGAGAGTGACAAAGAACTTGACAGGCTTGAAGAACTTATAAATAAAAGGCGTAAGAAGATAGAGGAAAAAATGCTGAAAATGGATTCTCACGTTATAGAAAGACTTAAAAAACAGCGTGAAAAATTTCTCAAAGCTCTTAAAGAGAAAAACCCCACAGCCTATGAACATCTCATTAAATACCGTGAAAAGAATAAGTAAAGCAAAAAATCTCCCTGTTTTTTCGACAGGGAGATTTTATATTATTCTTCATTTTTCTTTGTTTTGTCTTTCTTGTCGTCTTTATCGGACTTTTTGGCTTCATCCTTTTTGGGCTGCTTGCTTGGGGTATCAACTGATGAAATAGCCCATTTCTTGAATCTCATTCTTGTCTTGTCGCTGCCTGTTTCAATAACAACAGTCTCATCATCATCACGCACAGCTATTATTCTGCCGACTATACCGCCTATTGTGGTAACATCGTCACCTATTTCAATATTATTGCGGAGTTCCTCCTCCTGTTTCTGTTTAACTCTTTGAGGGCGTATAAACAGAAAATAAGCAACTACCAAAACGACCGCCCATATACCGAGCATCATTGCCATCTGCCACGGATTTGCTTCCGCAGACGCTACTGCCGTGTCAAGAATATCAAAAAACATTTTTTCCCATTCCTTTCAAAAAAATAATAAACTAATTATAGCAAGTTTGACAATAACTTGCAAGAGTATTTTTATATTCTTTTATCAAGAACAGGGATATATTTTTGATAAAATTCTTCAAAGGCATCATTTTCGATGCTTTCTCTTATTTTCATCAGAAGGGTATTATAAAAATAGACGTTGTGCATCACACAAAGACGCATTGCAAGCATTTCACCGCTCTTGAACAGATGCCTTATATATGCCCTTGTAAAATTCCTGCATACAGGACAGTCACACTCTGTATCAAGAGGATTCTCGTCAAGAGAGTATTTCTCGTTGAGCATATTCCGCCTTCCGCTCCATGTAAATACATTTGCATGACGGGCATTTCTTGTAGGCATAACGCAGTCGAACATATCAACACCACGATGTACTGCTTCAAGGATATTCACGGGAGTTCCTACCCCCATTAAATAGCGTGGCTTGTCTTTGGGCATATATTCCTCAACAACATCTATTATGTGATACATTTCCTGTGCGGTTTCGCCTACTGCAAGACCTCCTATTGCATAGCCGTCAAGGTCTAATTCTCTTATACGCTTCATGTGGTCGATACGCAGGTCATCATAAGTTGCCCCCTGATTAATACCGAAAAGCATTTGCTGTTTGTTTATTGTATCTTCGAGGGAATTAAGCTCCCGCATTTTTTTCTGACAGCGGCAAAGCCATCTGTAAGTCCTGTCACATGAATGTTTGGTATATTCATATTCGGCAGGATTTTCTATGCACTCATCAAATGCCATAGCGATAGTTGAACCGAGATCGGACTGTATCTGCATACTTTCTTCAGGTCCCATGAATATTTTATGACCGTCAATGTGAGAGGCGAATGTAACGCCTTCTTCTTTGATGTTGCGGAGCTTTGCGAGCGAAAATACCTGAAAACCGCCGCTGTCGGTGAGTATCGGACCATTCCAGCGGGTAAATTTATGCAGACCGCCCAATTTCCTGACATTTTCATTTCCCGGTCTTAAATGCAGATGATAGGTATTGCAAAGCTGAACCTGACAACGCAGATCTTTCAGGTCAAGTGCCGATACTGCACCTTTTATTGCACCGCAGGTCGCAACATTCATAAATGCAGGTGTCTGTATAACACCGTGAGGCGTGGATATCTCACCACGCCTTGCTTTTCCGATTTGTTTTATAAGTCTGTACATTATTCTTCTTTTTTATCTTCCTTTTTGGTCTCATCAGTGTTTGCCGATGCAGCCTTGGCTGCTTCAACGGCTGCCGACCATTCTTCTCTTGCCTTTGCAGCGAGCTTTTCTCTTTCGTCTCTTGTCGTGAATTTCATGGGATTATCGTCACCGTCAACGAGAGCCGTCATATCATTGTCATGGAACACGGCAACTGTTCCGACAGGCAGCTCAAGTACCCTCAAGGCTTCGGAACGGAATTTGAACAGCTCAAACGAACAGAGCTTGACATAATCTTCAGGTTTATGGTTTTCCTCATTCGGATCATTGAGAAGTCCGAAATACCAGCCCGAATCACCGTCCTTTGAAGGCTCTGTTCTGTTCATATATACATCGGGAGCATTCATGGCTTCCTTGAGTACAAGTATCGTATCTCTGAAGGTAGTCACTTCAGGCTTAACATTGGCAACGCCCACTGCCTCAACCTGCATATTCTGTGCAAGCAGTGCAAGAGTAACATCATTTGTTCTGTCCTTGAAGGGATTTTTTCTGTAATCATTTGTTTGAAGAACATAGAAGGTATTTCCGTTTTCATCCTTTGTTTCACTCGTATAGAAAAACGACCAGCCGAATCCCAATACAAATTTACTGTCAAATATATTTGTATTGTTCTGACTCTGTATCTGTGTAAGAGTTTTAAATATCGCACCTGCGGCATTTTTGAGAGGATAGCTTGAATACATTCTC
Organism: uncultured Ruminococcus sp.; assembly: GCA_902767125.1. Lineage (GTDB taxonomy): Bacteria > Bacillota > Clostridia > Oscillospirales > Acutalibacteraceae > UBA1213. The sequence goes on from CACXGJ010000067.1 coordinate 4,616, forward strand.
ACAATCCTGTCATCTATTTTTGCTTCAAAAGTAATCATTATAATAACGCCCTTTCTCAAAATCAATTTATATAAAATGATTGTATAATATTTTGTTTTTTTTGTCAATGTTTTATCTTAATTTTTACATGGCAAAAAATTTCATTAAATTTATTGCTGTTTTTTTTTATTTGTGCTATATTTATCATGTGATTTTCTGAAGAAAAAGGATTGATGCTTTGTGAAAAGATTTTTAGGAACTCTTATCGGCAAAATGGTATTTTTAGCCGAAAAAATAATGCACTACAATGCAAGCAGCTTTCCGGGAGAATTTGTACTGAAGCTTTTCCCGGACTATCTCAAAACGGTAAAATATCCGAAGCTTGTCATCATGGTAACAGGAAGCTGCGGCAAAGGCTCTACTACACGTATCATTGCCGATGCCCTTCGTGAAAACGGCATGACAGTTGCACATAATCTTGAAGGCTCAAATTTACTCGGCGGTGTTGCCTCGACTGTTATCAAAAACATCAGATTTTCGGGAAAGATTCCGACAGATGCCCTTGTTCTCGAAACCGACGAACGCTATCTCAAATTCATCACCAAATATATCAAGCCCGACTATCTCGTGATAAATAATATCACCCGTGACCAGCCTCCCCGTCAGGGCGATTTTGATATAGTTTTCGGTGAGATACTCAAGGGCATACCCGAAAATACCCATATCATCGTGAACGGTGATGATCCTGTTACAAAAAAATTCTCTCTGAATATCGACAATATAACATACTTCGGAATAGATAAATTTTTTGCAAGCTATGAAACTGATATAAACGATGTCAGGGATATAAATTACTGTCCGAAATGCAGTGCGAGACTTGATTACAAATATCGTCATTACGGCAGTGTAGGAGATTTCAAATGTCCGAGCTGTGATTTTTCGAGAAGTACCCCCGATTTCTGCATAACATCAGTCGATAAGGATACAAATGAGATAACTGTCAATAACAAAACCAAAATAACAGCAAATGAACTTATACTCTTTAATCTGTATAATTTAGCCGCCGCATATTCTGTTTTGAGCCTTGTAGGGATATCAGATGAAAAAATATCATCCTCGCTAAATGCACAGCATATACAAAACAAGATATATAAAGAGATCGTCAAAAAGGACAGAAAATATATTGCTCTCAACTGCAAGGCCGAAAACAATGCCACCTATAATCTTGCCGTCATACATACCGCCCTCGACAAATCTCCGAAAACCATTGTCCTCGGCTTGCGTGAGATAAGCAGAAGATATAATTTCTTTGATCTGTCATGGCTTTATGATATAAACTTTGAGCTTCTGAATGATGACAATTTAAAGAATGTCGTGTGTGCAGGTCCTTACAGATATGACTTTGCGACTCGTATAATGCTTGCGGGTATTCCGAAAGATAAAATTATAATACTCGAAAATCTTGACCATGCAGGAAAGGTATTTGATGAACAGACTCACGGAAATGTTTATGGAATACTCAACTTTGACTATATAGAACCCTTTATAAATTCGGTGAATGAAATTGAATGAGGTGACATTACATGATAAAAATTGCCAATATATACTATGACCTGCTGAATCTCTACGGTGACACGGGAAACTGCAAGGCACTTGCATATCATCTTCGTGAAACAGGCGAACAGGTCACCGTTGATAATATAAGCTTCGGTGACAAGATAAATTTCAGTGACTACAATGTGATATTCATAGGTTCAGGCACTGAAAACAATCTGAAGCTTGCACTTGATGATATCCTCAAATATAAAAACGATATTATCGAATACAAATCAAAGGGCGGTTTTCTCATTGCAACAGGAAACAGTATTGAGCTTTTCGGAAAATCGGCTCTTGAAATTTTCGATTACACTGTCACTTACGGTGATGAAAGGACAGTACGGGATGTCAAGACCTCTCTTTTCGATTTTGATATAATCGGATTTGAAAATCACAGGGGAACTATTGACAGTGACCGAAAAATAATTTTCGACGACAATTTCATCCTGACTTATATAATAGGTCCTCTGCTTGTCAGAAATCCGAAGCTGACAGACCATATCATAAAAAAGCTTCTCGAAAATGCCGACAGTGATCCTTCAAAGGCTGACTATACGTTTGAAGAAAAGGCTTATGAAACAAGTCAGGGTACAGACCTGAAAAACATAGCAGCACAATAAAAAAATTTTTTAAAATGGTGCATCAGACAAATAAATATGTTATAATTAGAATGGTCGGAATAAACAAAAACTGAAAGGTGCGGATATAAAGATGAGTATGGGAAAAATACTTGTAGTAGATGATGATATAAATATTTGTGAGCTTCTCCGATTGTATATCGAAAAGGAGGGCTTCGATGTGGTTATCGCAAATGACGGCGGTCAGGCTGTGACAAAATTCAAGACCGAAAAGCCCAAGCCCGATCTTGTGATACTTGATATAATGCTCCCTGTATTTGACGGAAAACAGGTATGCAGGGAAATACGCAAAACTTCAAAGTGTCCGATAATCATGCTGACAGCAAAGGACGAGGTATTTGATAAGGTGCTGTGCTTTGAACTCGGTGCTGACGACTATGTAGTAAAGCCCTTTGAAACAAAGGAGATAGTCGCAAGAATAAAGGCTGTCCTCCGAAGAACAAACGGTGACATAAGCGGTGAAAAGCCCGAAGTACAGGATCAAAAGGAAGTACGATATGATAAGCTCGTCATCAATCTGACAAACTATGAATTGAGAGTTGATGGCAAAAAAATAGATACTCCTCCAAAAGAAATGGAACTTATATATTACCTTGCAAGTAATCCGAACAGGGTATTCTCAAGAGATGACCTTTTGAATGAGGTATGGGGCTTCGACTATTACGGAGATTCAAGAACCGTTGATGTCCATATCAAGCGTTTGAGAGAAAAATTACAAGGCATTTCGCCAAAGTGGGAATTGAAAACTGTATGGGGAGTAGGTTATAAGTTTGAAAGAAAAGATTAAAAATTTTTATTCAAAAAAATCCATATTCCGAAAATATATGAATGTGAGTGTCCTGATAGTTTTTTTCAGCTTTCTGATACTTGGGATAATCCTTACTTTTACTATAACTACCTATTGGTCAAACGAAAAAAGACAGGTGCTTGACAACAGAGCCGACAATGTAGTAAACTTCATAAGACGACATTCGGCTATTGATCCGTCATTGGGCGTGGGCATCAATACAAGATTCTATATAACTCAACTTGACACGGTCGAGGAGCTGTTGAGACTGTATGCAGATGATGTCAAGGTTGATGTGATCGTGACGGATACCAACGCCAATCCCGTCATGATAGTAAGCTCCCTTGACGGCATAGACATAGAAGAAGTCAAAAACTCTCAAATATCGCCCAAGATAGTAAAGAAAACCATTGAGGATTCGGAATATTTTTCAAGGGGTACGCTTGACGGTATCTATGAGACCGAAAGATATATTTCCGCAAAGCCCATATATTACAACAACAAAAGCAATATTATGGGAATAGTCATGGTGATATCCGATATCAGCGATATAGCATCTTTTACCGATATGGTCATGCGTATCTTCATACTGTCGGCAATAGCCACTCTTTCAATATCGGTTCTTGCAATAGGAATATTTTCATATAATTTTGTCAAGCCTATCAAGCAAGTTGCAAAAGCAACAAGACAGTTCGGTCGGGGTGATTTCAGTGTACGTGTGAATATCACAAGCGATGATGAGATAGGCGAGCTTGCAAAATCTTTCAATAACATGGCTGAATCACTCTCGGCTTCAGAAAACGTCCGAAGAAGTTTTGTCGCCAATGTTTCACATGAACTGAAAACTCCGATGACAACCATTGCAGGATTTATTGACGGCATACTTGACGGCACTATCTCAAAGGAAAAACAAGATTATTATTTGAGCATTGTTTCGGAAGAAATAAAGCGTCTTGCAAGGCTTGTAAGATCAATGCTTGATCTCTCAAGACTTGACAGCGGTGAAATGAAGCTCAATTACCAGAGCTTCGATCTGCTTTCGATGCTCGTGACAATAGTCATAACATTCGAGCAGGAAATCGAGCGGAAAAATATTGAAATAAAAGGTCTTGATTCGATCTCGTCAAAAATGGTATACGGTGACAGGGATCTGCTGTATCAGGTGGTTTACAATCTGATCGAAAATGCTGTAAAATTTACCAATGAAGACGGATATATTGAATTTAAGATAAATGAAAACTCCGAGCAAGTGAATTTCTCGATAAAGAACAGCGGACAGGGTATCAGCAAATCTGAAATAGGCTTGGTATTTGACCGCTTCTATAAGACCGACAAATCCAGGAGCAAGGATAAAAAAGGTCTTGGATTGGGCTTGTATCTTGTAAGAAGCATTATACGTATGCACGGAGGAGATATCAGTGCAAAAAGCGAATACGGTGAATACTGCGAGTTCGATTTCTATATCCCGAAAAAGCAGGAAAGAAAATAATTTTTCAGAACTAAAGGAGTGATATTTTTATGTATGAGCCTGACAATAACAGGAATGAGTCCTATAATGAAAATGACAGTCAAAGCAATGCTTTCAAAAATTATAATTACTCCTTCCAACCCGACCATAACAATATCACACCCCAAAAAAGAGGCAGCGGAACAAAGGCTGTCCTTTGGTTTGCGGCTGCCCTGATGCTCGTCACTGCGATAAGTATTATAGTTATAGGAATGGCAAATCTTCGGGGAGGCATAAACATAACATTCGATTCCTCCTCAAATGATGATAAAATACCCTTTAACAGAAATTCAAATTCATCCTATGCTGCGGATACAGAGCTTTCCGATGCACCGAATGTATCAGCAGATCCAAACGGACCTCAAATATCAATATCGGAGACCTCTAAAAATGACATTTTCAATAATGCAAACCGTGCCTATAACAAGGCTGCTCCTTCGATCGTCTGCATAACATCATACGAACCCGGAAAAGATTATATAATAAATAAAAACGGTGTCGGTTCAGGTATAGTGATAACCTCGGACGGATATATAGCAACCAACAGTCATGTTGTTGATGACGATAAAAATACAGGTGTCATGATAACGCTCACAAGCGGTGAGCAGTATCTTGGAACTATTATAGGTATCGACAAAAAGACTGACCTTGCCGTTATAAAAATAAATGCTGACGATCTGACACCTGCAGTCTTCGCTGATTCCGATGCTCTTTATGTCGGTCAGGATGCCTATGCCATAGGAAATCCGGGAGGTGCAAAATATTCAAACTCCCTGACCAAAGGCACTATCTCGGCACTCAACAGAGTTCTTTCGGACGGCTATGTAAAATATATACAGACCGATGCCGCAATAAATCCCGGTAATTCGGGAGGTGCATTGATTGATGATCAGGGCAGTGTCATAGGAATGAATACCGTCAAGATAGTAGGTACAAACTATGAGGGAATGGGCTTTGCGATACCGAGCGATCAGGTCATTGAAGTAATAAATAAGCTTATCAAATACGGCTATGTCAATGACCGTGGAACCTTGAGGATTGAAGGAACAAACTGCACTCTGTATCAGTCAAAAACAAAAAACATCCCTCAAGGTATAATAATAACAAAAATATTGCCTGAAAGTCCCCTCAATGTTACAGGCGTAAAGGAAAAGGATATCATTACGGCGGTCAATGACACTGTCGTAAAGGACTTTACAAGCTTTATTGATGAATTGAGTGCCTTTAAACCGGGCGATGAGATAACCCTGACCATATTCAGAGTTCCCGAGGACAACAGATTTGAACCGTTCAGCTTTAATATTACGATAGCTTTGATACCCGATGAATAATTTTTTTTAAAAAAATATAAAAAAACTATTGAAAAAGTCAGAATTTTATGCTATCATTATCACATAAATTCGATTATTTGTTTCGTGTTGTTTTCGTTTTTTTTCATTATCACTTCCTTTGGCACAAAGTGCAGTCCCTTCAAAGACTGCACTTTGTGTTTTTTATCTGAAGCCTTAAACTGCAATGAGAATTATACCTGCCACATTTTCAGGTATAAGAGTCCTCAAAAGTCGCTATTTTCAATTTATTGAAAATGTGCATTGACAAAACATTCTAAAAATAGTATTATTTTTTAAGTGGAGTTTTTTATCGTGGGGAGGCTTGCTAATTATGAATAATACAAATGAATATAATTATTCAGAAGAACAGAGAAGGTTTATCGAAACTTCTGTAATTCCGTTTGCCTTTTTTATCATCAAAAACAACAAAGTCAAGACTATCCTTGTTTCCGACGGTCTGTGCCGTCTCATGGCAGATGACAGGGACAATATCTATGTTTGTCTTGAACATGATATATATGATTACATACATAAGGAAGATGTCGATAATGTGAGAAAAAAATGCCGTGATTTCTTCTTTCATGACGGTGAACTCAATACATCATTCCGTGTCAAGCTGAAAGCCGACAACCAATATCACAACATATATCTCAACGGAAAAAAAATATCATCGGATACGGGGGAACCTATGTTCGTTCTATGGTACAATGATATAAACATAAAGCAATATGATACCGAGGGCATAAAAGAAAAAGAGGAATTTATTGAATTTCTCAAGGGAGAAGCCAATGATATGTCCTTCAACTCCTTCGGATACAAGGGCTATTCCGTCTGGAATATCACGCTTGATACGCTTATATCCGAATCAAGTCTCGGATATTCCTCAAGCCTTTTGGGAGACAACTGCAGCTATTCCGAGTATTACAGTCTGAATAAGGGCTGGCTCATAGAAAATGATGATGTGGAATACTTCTCCTGTCTCTCACCCGAATATATAAAGGAGAATTTTGAAAAATTCGATGTCGACAGCCACATATTCACATTCGGCTCATCCTCGGGACAGATAAGCGTAAAAATAACTCCCTCTGTTTCGATGAAGCCCGAAACAGGTGAGATATATCTCAAGCTTCAGGCTGAAAATGTCACAGACAGTGTCGTTTATGAAACAATGGTCTATTCCTCCGCAAAAACCTCTGAATTTATGGCTCATATCGACGGCAATTCGGGCAATGTCTATTTTATCGAAAAAGGGATAAAAACCAAATATCCTCTTTCCGAAATGCTCCCTATTTTTTCGGCTCACTTCGGATATAATTTCAAAAATACATATCAGGTACTGACCTTCATCGAATACAAGTGCGGCAGGAATACCAATGCCATTATCATAAACCGTATCTCAAACGACTGCATAAAAAGCATAAGGCTTGAAATAATCAACAAAGAAGAAAAACAATATTTTATGTGCTGTTCGGATGTAACTCACCTTATGAAGCTCAAGGTCAATTCTTACTATGATGATCTGACAGGTCTGCCGAATATGTCCGCATTCCGCATGATTTCACAGGAACAGATCAAAAAAATGCGTGAGGAATCAAAGACACCTGCTATTGTATATTTTGATGTGCGTGATATGAAAGCGATAAACGAAAAATACAGCTTTGAATGCGGAAACAGTATACTCATTAATACAGCATATATATTGAAAAGTGTATTTTCGGGGGATCCCGTTTCACGTCTCGCCGAGGATCATTTTGTTGTCCTTTCCGACAGGAAAAGCCTTGAACAGCGTATCGAAAATGTACATGAACAGATATTCAAAAATCCTATCGGCATACCTGTACAGATATGTGCAGGCATATACATAGACAACGGACATCATATAGATATAGATTCCATGTGCGACCGTGCAAGACTTGCCTGCAAGAGCCTTAAAGGCGATTACAGCCGTAAGTACAGAATATTCGACAACAATATGTTCGATGATTACCACAAGAGAAGATACATATTATCGCACTTCGATGAGGCTCTCAAAAACGAATATATAAAGGTTTACTATCAGCCGATAGTCAGATGTCTTACAGGAAATGTCTGTGATATGGAAGCTCTCTGCCGCTGGGAAAAGCCCGACAGGGGCGTGGTTCAGCCCTCACAGTTCATATCTGTGCTTGAAGAACACCGACTGATATACAAACTCGATTTCTATATGCTGAAAAAAATATGTGAAGACCTTGATATGTTAAGACACCGAAACTTTCCTCTCATCCCTGTTTCAGTCAATTTATCAAGGATAAACTTTGAAATGTGCGATGTGGCGGAGGAAGTCATAAAAATAGTTGACAGCTACCGCATCCCCCACAAGCTTATTACAATAGAAATAACCGAAAGTGCTTTTATAAATAATCCGTCATTTCTCAACGTACAGATAAACCGATTACGTGAAGCAGGCTTTGATGTATGGATGGACGATTTCGGAAGCGAATATTCATCTCTAAACACACTTCAGGAATTTACCTTTGACCTGATAAAGCTCGATATGAAGTTTATGAAGAATTTCAGTACAACAGGCAAAAATTCCTCTATACTGAACGATGTCATAAGCATGGTCTCAAAGCTCGGTATACATACACTTGCAGAGGGTGTTCAGTCGAAGGAACAGCTTCATTTTCTGCGTGACATAGGCTGTGAAAAGGCTCAAGGCTTCTTGTTCAGCCATCCTATGACCATCGACTATTTCATTGAAAAATACTATAAAAATACAGGTCTTTGTTATGATGACGTCTCAATGTCCGAATATTATGAGCGAATAGGTGAAGTAAGACTTGACAATTCCCTGCTCTCCGAATACAAGGTAAAATTTGACGGAACATATCTGAATGTTCCTGCGGCTGTTGTTGAGTACCGCAATAACAGGTTCAAAATACTTAAAGCGAATGAAGCATACAAAAGATTCTTTGAAAAAATAGGCTTTGGCGAGGCTGTTTCAAACAACGAATACAAGGAGTGGGAGAATCAGCCGTCACAGGAATTTACCCGTGCCGCTATAAAATGCCTTGTCACAAACGGGAATGAAAGTATCATAAATGACCTCGAAAACGGCTATATCGTTTCATCAAAGCTGATCTGCATATCATACAACTATTCAAAGGATATAGGTGCTTTTATAGTCATAATCGAAAAATACAAAAAGAATATGTGACATAAAAATTCACGGAACAGCTATGGCTGTTCCGTTTTTGTCATACTATTTTTTTGATCATGCCATTTTCATATAACACTGACGCTGCTACTCAAAATATGGACAAATATACCCATATTGAGAAAATTCCTGTTTCATCGTATCCGACTTTGCCAAAGCTACCATCGTTTTTGTGACACTCCACAGGCGTAAATTCCC
>CACXGJ010000068.1 GCA_902767125.1 uncultured Ruminococcus sp.
AACCGTAATTGTAATATCTGAAAATTTACGCAAAAAAGCGGTCAGAAGAAAACTGACCGCTTTATACATATCGTCATTGATCATTGATAGTAATAATAGTTTTTCCCATGCCGAGAGTTGTTTTTACACCTGTACCGCTGTATTCGCACAGCACAAGCAGAGCATTAAGCAGTTCCTTCATCGGCTGTGAAAGGCGGTTTCCGATGGTCATACTGCCGAAAAAGCCTCTTATGTCATTTCCCTTCATGCGATAAACACTGCTGCTGATGTGATATGATGCAATATAAGTTCCCTTCACGAGAAGCTGAAAGGCGTCCTCGTCATCAAACGGAGTATCGGGAAAAATAATATTCCAATTGTTCCACCAATTCTTCAATATCAGTTCCATATCGGGAAATACAAGGAACGCTCCGTTTTTTTTGAGAGCAGTTGTGGTGCAGAAGTTCAGGCTGATATATTTTTTGTCCATAAGCTCGGAGCTGCGGAGGCGTATATCGGAAAAATTTTCTATCCGTTCATAAGCGATCTCGTCAGTCGTCAGCAGCATACCTGCCTTCTGTGCATAGAACTCTCTGTTTGTTTCGAGAATATCATTTATTTCTTCCGACAGGATATCATCAAATGAATTTATTTCCCAGATGAATTTTTGTTCCTGTTGGTCGAATATGATATTTTGTGATATAGGGGAGCGGATGTTGTCATGGAGCCACTGTGCGGTTTCTTCCTTCATCATGGCTGCAAGGCATCCGTATATCTGATATCCGTTCAGACTTTTATTGAAAGGATCAGATGATGTCAGTGTAACGGAAAAGTGGTCTATCATTTATATTTCTTTCCTTTCAAGCTCTGCCTTGCAGATGCCGAAGTGATAATATTTTTCGCAGTGTTTTGTGAGCTTTATCATATGAGGGGATATGTGATGTATACCATAATCGTCGGGATTAGGCTGATATGTGGATTTTGTTTCGGGATTCCAAAATTTTTTAAGCTTCATATAATCGGACACTTTTTTCAATGCGTGGTCAGATTTTTTCAATTTATGTTCGGAGTCATATTCATAGCCATATCGTGTATATATGATATTCTTGCTGAAATAGCCGCTTCCGCCTCCGAGTATGAGGAAATCGTCATTGATGAGATCAGCCGCATTTCCTGTAAGCTCAAACTTTGCAGTATATACACTTCTGTATTCGTTGTCAAATGCTGCAACGATCTCTTTGAAAAGCCTCTCAAAATCAGTGTCACCATCTATTCCGACAGGACGGAAATATCTTTTGTCGACCTTGATATTGAAAGTCACTTCGGTTTCAGGCTTTATACATTCCCGTGCAGTGTTTATTATATTGATTTTTTGACGAGGGGATACATCTATTTTTTTGCAAACGGTGAAACGGTCATTTGAAACGGGATAGCTGTCGCTTATGCTAATTCCTCTCATTATGCTGTTTACAGCATCTTTTTTATTCGGTATGCCATCCTTGTATTTCAATGTCAGTGTGTTTATCAATTCGGAATCATAATTTTTTCCTTCGTTTTGTATGTCCTTTTCCGCAGGCAGTCTTTTTGGATTTTTGCGGATAAGATACTGTAAAAGAGCTGTTTTCAGCATACCCTTGACAGAGCTTCCCGGAATATATGCCCTGCCGTCGGCACCTCTCATGAAACGCTGTATCTCGCATATGGTTCTGTCTTCTTCAAAAACACCGTCATTGTCAATCATGTAGATCGTACATTCCTCTCGTTTCCGCACCGGCATTTCGATAAGATTCAAGAATGAATTGAGTCCGTTGGTAAAACACTTTTTCCCGTTTTCCCCGAGTCTTTTGAGTAAATAGTCATCAAGCATGAATCTTTCAAATAGTTCAAGATAGTCCATAGAGATACTTTCTCTATTATTAATATTAACGCTGATACTTTTGTTATTTTGGATCAGATATTCAATGACCTTTTCCATATTCATAAAACGAATCTTGTTTTTTTTGGGAGAATAACAAAATTCCTTTTTGCTGACAGACTGACCGCTTCCAACGAATACAGGTGACTTTGCAGTCAGCTTGAGAGTATAGTATTCAAAGATATTGTCCATTTAAAAGTCCACCCCCAAAAACAGCGGTTTTGAATAACGGTAAATATTATGTCTGCCGTTTTCGCCGACTATGAAAACATCACCGTCGAATTTATGTTTAAGCACGGAACCTGATACAAGATAATATTGAGTCTGCTTTTTGAGTATATTATTATTTGGTGAATACGAAAAGCCGCCCCTGCGTATGAGATTGTAAAAAGCACCGTTGACAGCATTTTCTGTTTCGTCAGATGAAGGCATTGATGATGTCAGGAGCATATATGAATTTTTTGCTTTATTCATATTTTCTTCGAGGAAATTATTTTCGGTGGTATTTAAGGTGAATTTTCCGAAGCCCCTGCTTGTCTGACCGCCGATACCGCTTATACCGATGCTTTTAAGAAGTGTGAGTACAAATTCCATGTCCTCACGGTCTTCATATCCGATGATACCGTAAAGACCGCAGTTCTCCCTAAATTCCACGCAGCTTATCTCAAAAGGAACAGTGTCTTTTCCGTTCCTCGAAATACAGGATTTTACATCAGTTCTTGAGGTGATAAATTCTGTTTGTATCTTGCTTGTATCGAACATTGTTCCTGTATTTATGTAATCGGAGAATGCACTGAAATATTCCTGCGAAGCGGGTAGCCATTGTACAGCCTTTATCTGTTTACGGTTTGCCACATCGAAAGTTGCCGTTTCCTTAAGAGGACGCAGGGGTATGGGTAAATACAGATCATTGTCATAAAACGGGAATGTATCCGAAAGACAGAGTCTTCCGTTATTACAAAGCTCAACAAGCTCATTTACGGCATCCTCTCCCGACATCAAAGCCGCTTCATTACAAAGGGCTGAAAAAACTGTATCTGCATGGAGTGTCATGGATGTGTTGGTAAGTGACACTGCACCGTCACCACGTCCGCAATGCAGTGGAGCGGTAAATTTCAGCTTATAAATGCAGTAATACACTGTTTTCCACCTCATTAAAATAGCCTGACAGTTTTTGGACTTCAGCCTTATCATTTTTGGTATCATTTACCGTTTCTATTGAAATATTTTCAAAGCTTATTCTGCCATAGCCTCTTGTGCCGTGTCCGCCGAGATAATCGTACTGCAAGAGCTTCATACCCTCTGCAAGTGTCTTAAGATCCTCCTCTGTCTGTGCAGGCTCTATTTCATTATATACGATAACAGTTTCAAACACCGTATCGGGTACAACTCTTTCAATCTGACGGGGGTTTGCCACACAGGTTGCTCTGTCGATGGTATTTTCAAATTTGACCTCTGTCAGAGAGCTTTGTACCTTATCCTTTGCATTTCTGATATACGCATCTGCAAACTGAAGTCTTGTCGGGATGATAGCCTTGTCTTTGCCTCCGCCCGAGCCGAAAAGTCTTTTGATGACCTCGGTGTCATCGTTGATATTTTGATATTGAGTTTCGCTGTCTTTTACGGATGCAAGAAGTGTTCGTATCTTGCCCTTGAGTGAGCTTCCGGGGATTATCGGATAATCGCCCGAGCGAATAACGGGAGAGTCAACTGTTCCGATCGCAGAATAGGCACTTGAACCGCCTATATGCAGACCTGTCAGAACCTTGATATCTGCTTTTATAATGATTTTTCTTTTAAACTGTCTTTTTATCTTGTCTGTCTCTTTTATCTCGTTGTCCATTGTCTTGATATCCTCCTTAATTTTCTTTTGGATTCAGATAGCGGTGAAATGCCACAAGTGCTTCAAAATACTTGCAGTAGAGCTTGAAATCATCACGTTTTTTATTTTTCTCGACATGTACGAGATAAGCTATAAGATTGGTGTTTTCTATGAATATCTTTACAGACTCGTCACGTCCCATGTCATATATGATACGGATTTTAAGGAGTTTCAATGCAGCCGAACATCCACTGCTTATCTGTGTGCCGGTTTTATCATTTTCATCCTTGATGATATCACAAAGCATACTGTAAAGTGAACGCAGCTTTGAAGATGTTATCTTTTTGTTTTTGTATCTTGAATCATCGAAATAGGCAAAGCTTTTCAAAGCAGCGTCCACGTAGTTTGTTTCATCTATAAATTTATTGTCAGGGAGCTTTTGCAGCTTTTCCAAATCGGTATAATTAGCCATATTATTTTTTTCTCCTCTCATATACAAATATAATGATCGCTGTTATAAGCTGTTTTATATCGCTTTCAGAGCCTGAAGCTATCCAGTTGAACACCGTTTGGGAAAACAGTTCTTTTTGTTTTTTGTTTCCCTTTCCGACCTCTGTACACATCCTGCTCAAAAGATAGGCTGCACGGGCAATATTTATTCGTTCACCGTCAAGTATACCACGAAGATACTCCAACAGCTTATAAAGAAAGCTGTTTCCTTTGTCATCATCCGAGGATATGAAGTTTTCGATAGCAAAGAGTTTTTCACTGATGACTTTTTCGTCAAATTCCTGCCAGCTGTATGTTTGATTTTCATCAGTGGAAAACAGTGTGACGGAGTCCTTTTCATGATGTTTGTTTTTCTTTGAACATTTTTCAAGTTCTTCCGTTTCAACCGCAAATCTTGCGACAGGATACTTGTGATCGTATATTCCTATACCGCCCGATATTGACAGCTTGTTACCTGTGAAATACTTGAATTTTTTTATTATCTCAACGGCAGATTCTATGACATCATCCCATGAGCCGACAAGGAAAACATCATCACCGCCTGCATACAGTACACTGATATTATAATTTTTATCTGCAAGCAATACGGTAAGATTATTTTTGAAAAATCCCGTAAGCTGTGCGGAAAGTGCGGCAGTTCTTCCGATATTCACATAGTTCTCGTCAAATCCCGATATAAATGTGCTGCCGAGATTGTCAACGTCCATTCTCAAAACTCCCAGACGTTTTATACCGCCTGAACTTTCGGCGAGATTTTCAAGAAGATTGTTCTTTGCATAATCACATACATCTATGGTGCTGCTCAAAGGACTTCTCTCTATCTCATCGGAGGGATATTCATTTTTGCAGAATATTCTTATTACATTATCATTTTCAAGCTGCTGTTCGGCACTGCTGACGCTGCACAAATAAAAATAAGCATTCTTGTTATATGAAAAAAACGGAACGGCATTTCCTGATTTTTCCTTCAATACAGCAAAGCACTGTTGGCTTTCGGTTATCACCTTTGACATACTTATGAAGGTATCACACCATTCACATGTATCTCCGCCCTGTTTTACCTTCTTTGAGGATGCACCGCATATTTTACATTCTCTTGTATGCTCTGTATCCGCACTGAAAGTATTCATGTCAATTATTTCTTTATATGAATATTTCCGGAATTTCTTTTTAGCCATCTGACCTGACAATCCGCTGAACAGCCTTTTGTAAGCCCCGTCAGGCTCATTCATGAAATCATTGACGGAACATTCACGAATATCCCATACAACTGAAAGACTGTTCCCGAAGTTTTCGATACTCCAGTTGTTCAAAGCAGAATGAAGTGAGGAAAGCCTTTCGGTATCGACATTAGGCAGAAGCATATAACAGTGTCCTCCGCCGCTGTAAAGGACATTTGCACTTGTCAGACCAAACATATCTATAATTTCAGTGGTGAGCTGTGCCATGACTATCTCAA
>CACXGJ010000069.1 GCA_902767125.1 uncultured Ruminococcus sp.
GAACTGTAATAATCGGCTGTCGGCTGATTGAAATAATAAGGTCCGTTATTCGTCATTTTTATTTCTTCGTTGAGAGTCATTACATAGATAAACTGTTTCGGGTATCTCTTTGCAAATCCATGAAGCATTATCTCCGCTTTCTGACCGTTCTGCTCGACCTTCCACGCATATCTCACTGCCTGCTTGATACAATCCGCTGCATAGCCGTCAACATGACCGTCTACCGCCATTTCAAACACTTTATCAACATTACTTTCAAAATAGCTTATCGGGACATTTGTGTACAGCGTTTCGAGAAATTTCATTTCTTTTCCATGTATATACTCCTGCAAAAAATTCTTTATCCTGTCACTGTGATTTATTGACATGAACATTATCGGCATGATGAATTTCATTACATTGCTGTTCGACTGATTAGCCTCTGCCATGTCCATGATATAGTCCGTCATTTCTTTGATACTGTCATTTTCGGAACCGGATACCACAAGCGACTTTAATTTATCAAGAAAATTCCGTTTATCCTCCGGCTTGGTGTATGCAAGTACATACGCATATAATTTCATTTTTGCATTGGCATACTTTGATGTACAATAATTTTTGCCCGCCCCATACAAAAGTTCGGGATCACTTTTTACTGTTGTGATGAGCTTCTGTGATACTATGCTGTAAATATCACACTGTACTATGATTGCAAGCACTTTCATTTTAGCCTGCCTTGTATCATACTTCTTTTGATAAGCGTGTAATATCCTGTATGCAAATTTACCGTTTCCCCTGTAATTGCTCTCAAAATTATATGCAAGTATATTGCCTATCGTATTTCCGCCTATCGCATCCAGGAATAATATATATCTGTCGCTGTATTCCGTTTCATTTTCACTGATAAGCCTGCTCATTACAGATATCTGATCATAATAATTTGTTCCCTGAAATTCATATAATGATGCTCCGTCCAATATGCTCAAATCCATATCCTGTGAGAAATCAAAGAATCGCTCTGCTTTCTGCATATCCTCACTGCTGATATTGAGACCGCCTATTGCTGCCATAATGTTCTTGTAAGCCTTGTTGTTTTGCATATTAAGTAAATCCATTTTTTACTCGCTCCCCTTTAAATTTGATACCGCTATATAGACCTCTGTTTTTGATATGCCTGTCTGAAGATAAAGATATATTTTTGTGAGCAATTCTATTATTTTGGAATTGTCATTGCTGTAAGTGTGATTTTTCGCTGTGAAGCACTCCTCTAATTTTTCGAGCATATTTCCGAGTTCAAGAAAACCCATCTTTTTGCTTTCATGTGCATTGTCACTTATCTGTGTATACAGGTCAAATGAATTTATTCCGCACTGTATCACATCACAAAGCATACTCTGCACATCTTCAAACAGCTTCTCAAAATAAACATACGCTCCCGAAACCTCCGAAATATAATGACTTTTCTGTACCATCTTTGATACATATATATCATCATACACCCCTATCGGATATATATAACACCTGCCGTTTTCTATATATGCACTGCCGAATATGACATAATTTATACCCGGATTATTCATCATTATTTTTGCTGTCTTATCAAGCCTTTCGATTATATCCCTGCTTTCATTCCTATATCGTGCTTTCAGGGATATCCTCCTGCCCTGCCTGTCCTCTATTACAACCTTCTGTGATTGTGTTATCTCGTCAAATTCGGAGCTTACACATTTTTCCGATGCTATGAAAACAAGCCTGTCATTTTCATTTTTTGATTTCTTGGCGAATGTTTCGTATATCATTTTAGCAAAGTCAGTGTACACATTTTTGTACACACACGATGAATTGATATCCCTTTTGTCCATGATGACAGCCTTTGATTCGACTGATGAAGACAGCTTTCCGTTAGATATCCTCGGACTTTTCAGACGTATCTCATATTTCATCAGATCCTGCATATTTCCCGAAAGTCCCCAAGGTGCAGATGTATATGAAAAATTTGATGATCTTCTTCCCTCATAAAATTTCGGTCTTATATCCGAATATGTCAGGAATTTATTCTCGGACTTTTCATCCTTGTTAATGAAATAATAGATATTTCCCTCATAATCGGGTGATGAAAAATGTCTGCTTGTCAGGGGGAGAATATCCATGCTTTCGCTCAAAGCATATTCAGCCTTGAACTCTCCCGAATATTTTGAAACTGCTTCTGCATTTTCGGCTTTTATTATCTTTTTCAGCAGAATGATACTTTTTATTATGAGCAGATACAATGTACCTGCATCAAATTCAGGCGAATGACCGATATATTTTTTCAGACGGCTTCCTATTTCACGAATTTGTCTTTCACTGTCGGCTAATCTCGCATTATGACACATTACAGCGACAGTTTCAGCGTGTTCGGCGGTATTGCCCGAAAGCCTTACAAGACCGCCCGACAATATATCCGATAAGAATTTCAACGCATATTCAGCCGTATCATGTGCCTTTATGACATCTATTGACAGCTCCTCTTTTGTCTCGGAAGCCTTCGGGGTAATGATCTTGCTTTTGACCTGCCATGCAAGTATAGCTTCAGCTTTATGTCTGCACAACTCCTTGCTGTGACAGCTGCATGAGGAATATTCCAACGGACTTATCAATCTTACAGTTATTTCTTCATCGGGGAATTTCACTGATACTATTGTACTTTCCTCTATTTCAGGCAATATTCCCTTTTCAGCCTTATTCATAAATTCATTGTAATATTTTTTCTTCATAGCCTTTTCAAGGGCTTTCAGCGGATAAGCCGACAATTCATTTTTAAGTGTTTCATCAAGTCCGACTTTTTCAGGCTCTTTTAATTCCTCTTTGTTATCGAAATTTCCTTTCAGCCATAAAATTGAAGTTATGATATGCCTGCATATGCTCCTTGACGGACAACTGCATTTACTTTCCGCCAAGGGAGCTTTTATCGTGCATTTCTCTCCTCCGACACTTACATTTATCTCACTGTCACCGTATTCGGCAGAGATCTCTCCCGATTCCATATCTTTATATGCTCTCTTTACAGTGCCTTTATTTGTCAGCCCCGTTAAATATTCATCATCAGCCGATAATATTGAATCCATCAGTTCTCCCATTCTCTCACCCCGTTCAGCTTATCATCTTTCCGATATAATCTCCTAATTGTTCAGGTGTCATTGCTCCGACAAACGCTCCCATGTCAGCCAATTTCTGTCCCAAATTCTTGTCATATGCAGGATTTGCATCCCTGTCGAGTGCCGTCAGAAATATCATCTTACTGCCGCTGCTGATTATATCCGCACAAGTTCTCAATAAACTTTGTGTACTGCCGCCCTCATACAAGTCTGTCACGGTGACGAATATCGTTTCATGCGGATTGTCACAAAGGCTCTCACAGTAGTTCAATGCTCCGTTTATATCTGTTCCGCCTCCCAACTGCATTCCCATCAGTACCTCAACAGGATCATCTGTATATCCGCTCAAATCGACCACACTTGTATCAAATATCACGAGCTTTGTTTCTATCATTGGCAGTTTGGCGAATATTCCTGCCATTATCGCACTGTATATCACACTGTCAAGCATTGAACCGCTTTCATCTACCGCTATGATTATATTCCACTTATTGAATCTTTTTACACGGCTGTTGAAATAGATGTTCTTCAAAACTATCCTGTCATTCTCAATGTCATAGTTTTTCAGATTCCTTGCAATAGTCTTTTTTATATCAAGATTTTTTATCGACCTGACATTTGACGGCATATTTCTGTTCAGCTTTCCCAAAAGTGATTTTCTTATATCGGTCTGCAATTTCTCGGTTATATCATCAACAACCTTCCGAATTATCCGCTTTGCCTCCTCGATAACATCACTTTTCATCAGGTGCTTGAATTGAAGTATAGTTTTAAGCAGATCAGTGTTAGGCTCCATTTTTTGAAGAACTTTTTTGTCTGTCAGAAGCTCGGTAAGATTGAAATGTTCGAGAGCCTGTTTTTCGAGAATCTCAACGGTCTTCTTCGGAAAAAGCTTTCTTGCTTTTTCTATCCATTTTGCCGCACTCGGTCTCGAACTTCCCGAACCGCCCAACCTCATTATTTCATCGCCGTATTCCTGTCCGTAAAGATAATCGAGAGTTGATTCCATATCCTGGTAGCTTATGCCATCCGAATACTCTCCTGTAAATTCTATCTGATTTTTGGAATCCTTGCCGAGTATCAGCCGCCATTTATTCAGATTTTCTTCCATCTCACTCATACATCAGTCCTCCGAAAACTCTTTCAGTATATCCCTTTCAAGCCTTATACCCTCCGAATAAAGAGCATTATACAGCTCAATGCTTTTTCTGACATCTTCCTTTGATTTTCCGTATAATACAGCCACCTTTTGAGCTATGCTGTCAATTTCGGACGGTGTGAAATAGCTGAATGCAAGCCTCAATTCAGGCAGTATCTCCATAAAATCCTCTGTTTCAAGACCGCTTATCAGCTCATTCGTTGTCACGATAAATTCATTGCCCACAAGAACAATATCCCTCGCTGTCGAGAAAAGTCCTCTCAAAAATACCGCACCCTGTTTTTTTATTGTGTCGCTGCCTGTGAGATAGCCGTTCAATGCCTGTTTGATATTCTCTCTGTACGCATTGTCACTGCCATACAGCAGTCCCAGCACCGCACCGTACAGTGACGGTTCAGGGTTATCATTTTCCGTCATCAGCCTGAAGGTATCAAACAGAGTGGCATATTCCCCATTCAGAACATCTCCCGTCACAAGATTATACATCATCCTGCATATCTTTATACATTCATTCGCATACTCCGAATTTACATTCATCATTGACGGCAGCATTATGATTATTTTCTGAAAGCATTTCTCCAAAAAATACTCCGTTACAATTCCTTTTGCATTGTACATTTTCTTGAGAGTATCAAGCATATTGAAATAATACAGACCTTTTCCCAATGAAAAGAAATCTCCGTCATTTATTATTATCTCATTGAGCCTTGCCTCAAACCCATTCGAAATGTCCGTACCCATCAGAAAGCACTCTACATAAAGCTTGGCTGCATCACTGCATCTCTGTTCATCCTTTATCTGCCTTGCAGACATAGTTTTGCAGACTTCTTCTATTGTTGCTCCGTATACACTCACATCTATCAATGCAGAATCGGTATTCACAGTACGTTTATATGACCATGTTTCTCTTATGCGGCTCCTGTCTTTATTATTTATGATATCTGCACCCTTTGTTCTTTTTGCAAATTCTGTTTTAAGAAAGCTCATTCTGTAAAATAAGCGGCTTATTTCCATATGTGTGGGCTTTGAAAATATATCAAGCTCTATATCCTGTTCGGCAATGCTGTCAATTTTCAGGCGGTATTTCCTGCATTTTTCTTCAAAGTCCTGTATGACGGGAATTTTTTCCGCCTGACTGCAAAGACTGCCTGTTTCACTGCCTGTTGCAATTTTGCTCAATATCCTCAACGGAACATCGCTTGCAGCATTGAGTTCTCCTTTTACGAAGCTGCTCTGAACACTGTCATATAATTCATATAATCCGGGAGCCTTCTTGTTTCTCACGGAACATAATCCTCTGTACATTGAAACTGCCGAGGATATATCAGACATTGTAATAAGCAGTTTTTCCTTACCTGATTCCTTGGCACATTTCAGGAGAGTATCAAGAACGACATTTTCATATACCTCCGATATATTGCCGTCACTCTCTGTGATACCCTTCCAGACCTTATCGTAAAATCCCGGATTCTGCATACCCGAAGCATATCCGTTCAAAGCATCAGCCGCCTCAAATGAATATATCATTGCGTAGACATTCTGAATTGATTCATTGAAATTGTGTATCTTCAATTTTTTTTCTTTCTTGTCAGCACTCGTTATCTGATACAGTCCATATGTATGGAATCCGCCTGTAACCACCAATACTCTTTGATGAGTTTCGGCAGATTTCAGGATATTTTCCGCCATGAATTTTTCCCTTATGAGACAGCCGTCTGCTTCCATCAATTCCTTGGGTGTATTTTCCCTCGTCAGATAACAGTATGACATCATATTTGCTACAAATTCATCTGTTTCCATATACAGTCCGTTTATCTCAAAATAATTTTCCCAAAATTCCTCGAAGCTCCTCATACCTGTTTTTTCGCAGACTGCATCAAAAAATTTGCTCTCCGACAGATAATAGTCATAATTATAGCTGTTTACTTCCTTTTCATTCAGGATACCCTTGTTTTTTTCCGTATGTATGAGAATCTCCCCGTATGGCAGATCAATGAAGCCGCAGTCGATATTTTTCTTTCTTGCCTGCAAAAGAGCATTATATTCAGGCGATGTATTCAAAAACGGATAGTAGCATTTATAGTCCTCTGCATCTTCATTTATCAATTTCTGTGTATCCTTATAGTAATAGTAAAATGCTATCGGGAGTCTGGTTTCCTCATGCGTAAGTATTGGTATCAGCTTATCGGAATTTTGAGGACCTTCCACCAATATACAATCGGGCTTGTATGCTTCTATGACTCTCAAAAGATGGTACGAACAAACAGGACTGTGATGTCTTACAGGAAAATACAGTATTTTCTGTGAATAGTCAAACGGTATTATTTCAAATATTTCTTTGTGTCGTAAAATTCTTTCCATATTCCACCCAGCTTTTCTGCTTTGAATTTTATCAC
>CACXGJ010000070.1 GCA_902767125.1 uncultured Ruminococcus sp.
CATCGTTGTTCCCACATGGCGTTCAACAGGTGACATTTCTATCAAGGATGACATCATGGAAGAAATTGCCAGAATGTACGGCTATGAGAATTTTGAGCCGTCACCTATCACAACTACATTTGAGGGTGCTATCAATCAGCTTGACATTGACATCGAGCGTAAAATAAAAGAATATCTCGCCTTCAGATGCAATATGCGTGAAATATTCACCTATCCGTGGATGAATGACGAATATGTAAAGGCTATTCTTCAGAATACGGATAATATCCTCAAAATATCAACTCCCCCGTCTCCCGATGAAAGCTATATCCGTTCCTCACTTCTTCCGAATATCGTCAAGGCTGTCAACAAAAATATCAGATATTACACAGAGTTTTCAATATTTGAAAGTGCAAAGGTATTTTCATCGGAAGCCTTTTCAACTCCCTATGATCCCACTGAAAAGCTCCCTGTACAGTCAAAGCATATCGGCGGTGCATTTGTCGGAAGCTATAAGAATATAACCGACCTGTTCAGACGATCAAAGGGCATTATAGAAAATATGTCCCGCTACACACACATGGAAAAATTTGACTTCATAAAGCAGGATAAGCCTGTATGGTCTGATGATGTGCTGTGGCTGAATATATGCGTTGACGGTGAAAAAATAGGTGATCTTGCACTCCTCTCAAAACAGATCGCATTGGAATGCGGTATCAAAAACAATGCCGTAATGCTTTTTGAACTTGACATTGACAAACTGAAACCTTTCAAATCAAGAACAAATACATTCACACATCTTCCCGAATATCCCATGAATGACTTCGACCTCTCAATGATAATAGATGAAAATGTTCAGTGGGCGGATATAAAGAATACTATCCTTGACGAAAATAAAAATAATGAACTGCTCAAATCTGTATCATTCGTTGAGGAATACAAGGGCAAGCAGATTCTCAAGGGTAAAAAGTCTGTTACACTCCGTCTTGTGATAGGCTCCGATACAAAAACTCTCACATCAGCCGAGCTTGAAAATATCGGCTTCGGTGTTGCAAAATGCCTTGAAGATAAATACCATGCTCTGTTGAGAAGATAAAAATTATTATGACATACTCCGATTACGGGGTATGTCATAATTTTTTGGGGAATTTTTTTATTTATATTGTATTTTTGTCCCAAATATAATATAATAATTTTGTACATTTAAAAAAGGACAGAATTTTATCATGTATAATATTTTTAAAAATCACAGAAAGATCATTCTGTTTATATGCGATCTCATTCTATGGAATATCTCCTATTATATATCATTTGCCCTTAACAAAAACAGCTTTTTGCTTCAAGGACAGCAAAGCGTTTTTTTATGGGGACTCCTCGCTGAAAATATATGCTTCTCGCTGACCTTCATCATCTTCAGGCTCTATGACAAGCTATGGCGGTATGCCGATATAGAAGACTTTTTCTTTGCAGGGATAGCCTCTCTGACAGCCAATCTTGCCTTCATGTCATCCATGATGATAGTCGGTAATGAACGGAACGGTCTTAATCTCGGTGCAAAGATATATATAACCTTCGCACTTATGTCAACACTGCTCGTGATGTTCTTCAGAATAATATACAGGCTCAACAGGATTCTTGAACGGCAGAATCTGGCAGGAAGGGCAAGAAAACGTCTTATGATAATAGGTGCAGGTGAAGGTGCCGTATCAGTGTTAAGTGAGCTTGCAAAGGCTCCTTGGAATGAATATATACCTGTTTGTATTGTTGATGATGACAAGGAAAAGCTCAACAGACGCATAGCAGGAGTCAAGGTGGCAGGAACTACCTATGAGATTCCACAGCTTTGCTATGAAAACGATATCGAAGTAATACTTTTCACCATATCACAAATAAGTGTCGCCGATAAAAAACGCATACTCGATACCTGTGCAGACACTCATCTTGAAGTCAAGATAATACCGAATATTTATAATCTTATGACATCCGGAGTTCCTATAACTTCATCTATAAGACAGGTCGAAGTCGAAGACCTTCTCGGCAGAGAACCCGTTGTATTCGATACCGAAAAATACGGAAAATACATAATCGGACAGACCGTCCTCGTAACAGGCGGAGGCGGTTCTATCGGCTCGGAGCTTTGCAGACAAATTGCCCGTCTTAAGCCCAAGCATCTTATCATCCTCGATATCTATGAGAACAATGCCTATGACATCCAACAGGAGCTTATAAGAAAACACGGCTCTGACCTGTCATTTGAGGTTCAGATAGCATCTGTCCGTGACAAGAAAAAGCTGGAGCATATTTTCAGAACTAAAAATATAGACGTTGTATTCCATGCGGCAGCTCACAAGCACGTTCCACTTATGGAGAACAATCCCGAGGAAGCCATAAAAAACAATGTCTTTGGCACACTTAAGTTGGCAGAGGTCGCAAATAAATACAAAGTAAAGAATTTTGTGCAGATATCAACGGATAAAGCTGTTAATCCCACGAATATCATGGGAGCATCAAAACGTATCTGTGAGATGATAATACAGATGATGGGACGAAAAAGCACCTGCACAAATTTCGTTGCGGTGCGTTTCGGAAATGTTCTCGGCTCAAACGGCTCTGTTATACCTCTTTTCAAGGAGCAGATACGTACAGGCGGTCCCGTTACGGTAACTCATCCCGATATCATACGTTATTTTATGACCATCCCCGAAGCCGTTTCACTTGTCCTGACGGCAGGCA
>CACXGJ010000071.1 GCA_902767125.1 uncultured Ruminococcus sp.
CCGCCACCGCCTCATAGAGGGGGAGGCTATTACAGACCGCCCCGCAGAGGTTACAGACCGCCGCCCCCTCGTGGAAGCAGTTGTTCTTCAACCATCGCAACAGCATTTATAATGCTTGTTATTATAGCTGTGGTATTTTATATGAAATCCACAGGCAGAATGTAAACCGTGTGAAGCGAGGAGTGCGGAGTGAGAAATATTTCCGCTCCGACTCCTCATTCCCGACTTTTTCGATTATCAACACATCATGAAACGGAAGTGAAAAAATATATATGCTGTTAGCCTTCAGTTCATCTTCGGCAATGCTTGTAAGTGTGCTTGCAACTTTTCTTACGGGTCTGTTCATACTGATCAAAAACGATGAGTTCGGCATCCCGATACATATAGGCATAGCACTTATAATACTTTCATTTTTAGGTCTTTCAATGCTTTTTCGGCTCGTCAAAAAGCTCTATGCCGAAACTCTCCAAAGGTGCAATGATGATATAGACGGCTTTGTCAAGGAACAAAAACGCATTGCCAAAAAAACCTTTGGCAAGACCTCTTTGAATGTGCGTATGAATCTGATATTCGGACTCATAGCACACGAACGTTATAATGAGGCTGAAAGTCTTTTGATGCTTGTTGCTCCAAAGATCGAAAAAGATACCGCTCCTCGAAAAAAACTCGATTATTTAATGTATACCCTGAATATATATAAAAATCGACATGATATGGAAAGCTATTTTAATATCATGCAGAGGCTTTTGCATGATATACACGATAACTTTGAGCTTTTTCCTCTTGAGAGGATCGAATATGAGCATCTCGCCGAGATCAATAAATTTGAAGCCATTCTTTTCGGCAGTGATATTCAGGATAAGACCAAGCCTGCAAAACAGCTCAATTTTCTCGCAAGGGCTTATCTCTCACAGGAACACTTCAATGAAACATGGAACGATTATATTACCATGCACCTGAATTATATTTTGGGTGTTACATATCTTATATCGGGAGATGATCAGAGTGCCGAATTTCATCTGAAGATGACAGCCTCACAGCCATTTACCTATCCCGAGGTCACAAGGGCAAAAAATTATCTTCTGTATCAGGATATGAACACATTGTTTTCATAATCATACAAACATCTGCAAGCCAAAAAAGTTTACAGATGTTTTTTATTTTGAGCTGAAATTTTGTTGATATTATTTTTACTTTATGGTAAAATTGTATGGTATGAAATTATTTTTTTGGAGGTTAAAAATTTATGCTTTTAAACGGTTCAGAAATTATCGCTGAATGTCTTTTGGAGCAGGGTGTGGATACAGTATTCGGTTATCCCGGCGGTGCTGTCCTCAATATATATGATGCTCTCTACAAGTACAGCGATAAAATAACTCACATTCTTTCTTCTCACGAGCAGGGTGCAGCTCATGCAGCCGACGGTTACGCACGTACAACAGGAAAATGCGGTGTCGTTATCGCTACATCAGGTCCCGGAGCTACCAATCTCGTTACAGGTATCGCAACAGCTTATATGGATTCTATTCCTATGGTCGCTATCACAGGAAATGTTACAAACGATCTTCTTGCCCGTGACAGCTTTCAGGAGGTCGATATATGCGGCATAACTCTCCCTATTACCAAACATAATTTTATTGTCAAAGACGTAAAAGACCTTGCCAATGTCATCAGAAAGGCTTTCAAAATTGCCATGTCAGGCAGAAAAGGTCCTGTTCTCATAGATATTCCCAAGGATGTAACAGGTGCTAAATGCGAGTATGAAAAAGTACAGCCGGAAGCTATCGTAAATGAACTCATCTCCGAACAGTCGGATTTTGACATTGCGGCTGATATCATAAAAAATTCCAAAAAACCCATGATATACATGGGCGGCGGTGTTGTCAGTGCAAATGCCGAAAAGGAACTCCTTGAATTTGCCGAGAAGATAGACTGTCCCGTTGCAAGCTCTGTAATGGGTCTCGGCGGTTTCCCCTCATCACACAAATTATTCATGGGGACAATAGGTATGCACGGCGGTTATGAAACGGGCAAAGCCACTGATAATTGTGATTTGATAATCGCAGTCGGTGCAAGATTTTCTGACCGTGTTGCAGGTGACAGGGATAAATTCGGTCAGAATGCAGCCATAATACAGCTTGACATAGATAAGGCAGAAATAAATAAAAATGTCAAAATAGACTGCTGTGTATTGGGCGACCTCAAGGACACTCTCAAAAGGCTTTCGGAAAATGTCGAAGCAACAAAGCATACAGAATGGGTAGATCAGGTCGAGGAATGGGGCAAAAATTCAAGTGTGACCGAAACACCTGAATCCGATATATACGCTCACCCATATCATATTATCGAATCGGTGCGAAAGCTTACAAGTGATGACGATATAATCGTGACCGATGTAGGTCAGCATCAGATGTGGGTATCACAGAAATATAAATTTGAAAAGCCCCGTACATGGTGTACATCGGGCGGACTCGGTACAATGGGCTACGGACTCGGTGCAGCAGTCGGTTCGGCAGTTGCTAATCCGGATAAAAGAGTCGTACTCTTTACAGGTGACGGCAGCTTTCATATGAATCTCAATGAGCTTGCAACTGTCCGTTCATACAATTTACCGATAGTCATAGTTGTCCTTAACAACACAGTTCTCGGAATGGTAAGACAGTCGCAGAAATTATTCTACGGCAGGAAATTTTCACAGACAGATCCCCACAGAAAAACTGATTTTGCGGCAGTTGCAGAAGGATTTGGAATAAAAGGAATGGTGATTCATAATGATGATGAAGCAGCAGACGTTCTTGCAAAAGCATTTGCACTGAATGAACCTGTTGTGATAGACTGCAAGATATCACCTGATGAGAATGTACTTCCGATGATACCGCCCGGAAAAACCGTTGATGAACTTATTACAGAAATGGAGTGATACTTATGGAAAACAAACATATTATAGGACTTCTTGTACATAATCATCCCGGTGTGCTTTTGAGGGTGACAAGCCTTATTTCAAGGCGTGGCTTCAATATCGACAGTCTTACGGTAAGCCCTGCAGGTATCGAGGGATTTTCGAGAATGACCATCAGGATAAACGATGACAGTCAGGTAGAACAATTCATAAATCAGATGATGAAGATAGTTGATGTCAAAAAAGCCGAGGTTCTCCCCGAAAACAGCTCTGTTGCATCCGAGCTTGCCCTGATAAAGGTAAATTCAAACAGCACAAATAAAAATGACATTATCGAAGTGACATCACTCTATCACGCATCTCTCGTGAATATAGGTGAAAATTCCCTGACCTTCCGTGCATCAGGCACTCCGAGTCAGCTCGATATGCTTATAAGAGAGCTTTCGGTATACGGCATACTCGAAATGGCAAGAACAGGCATAGCTGCTCTTGAAACAGGTGACAAATGTCTTTATGAAGGCTGATAATAATTATAAATTATGAGCAGAAGTTACCGTAAATTTGCCGTTATAAAAGACAGAGCCAAAACAAACAAAATACG
Source organism: uncultured Ruminococcus sp. (assembly GCA_902767125.1). GTDB lineage: Bacteria > Bacillota > Clostridia > Oscillospirales > Acutalibacteraceae > UBA1213. The sequence goes on from CACXGJ010000071.1 coordinate 3,501, forward strand.
ATTCAAGCCCAAAACTATCGCAAACAGAGCTGTACGCAAAAATAAAGATGAAATAATATCGGGAAAATCAGGCTTTAAAAAACTTTATTGCAGCTGGAATATATCTGATTATCGCTTTATCGGGATACAGTCTCAAAAAGAACTTAAAAGGCAATTTGAAAACAATTCTCCCAAATTTTCCCACTGTAAGACATATAAAGACGCTTATAAGCATTGGAAAAAATCATATAAAAGAAAGTAAAAAATGCTGACACATTTTAA
>CACXGJ010000072.1 GCA_902767125.1 uncultured Ruminococcus sp.
ATATGGCATGAGTGTCGAAGACGTAAGAAAAGTGACTTCTGATAAATACAAACATGGTGTGGCAACAGGCAAAGAGCCTTTATGCTTACATAGTGATATGTTGGATTTTCTGGATAAGTATGATTTTTAAAAGGAGGTGAAAATATGGGATTCGGTGATTTTTTAGAATCAGCTGCAAGAGGAATCAAGCGTGATATGGAAAAGAAAACAGACGAAATATCGAAGAAATATACCAAACAGCTTCGTGAATTGAGTGATACCCAGTTGATGTCATTGTTGATAAAGAAAGAAAATGAAGGTCATGATCTTGCTGTCAGTCTGATACATGACGAGATGGATCGCAGAGGAATAAGATATTGATATTGCATTTACCCTCTATCCCCTGTCGGTTGCCGGAAGGTGACTGACAGGGATATTTTGTTTATGGGAGTGAGAGGCTTATGGCTTCTCGCTCCGATTTTTTCGACAGATACTGACGGTTATGTTTCTGTGTTAATATATATAAATTTATTTGTAAAATAGTGTATAAAATGTAGATTTTGTTTTGCAATGTGGAATTTTTGGGATAGGTATATTATAATATATGAAATAATATTACTTAAAAGGAGAATGCTTATGTTCAGCAAAAAATTGAAAAAAGCATTGGCTGTTATAGTGGCAGGTACAGTCATTGCTTCATCATTTGCATCAATGCCCGTTTATGCGGCAGTGACACCCGAAACGGCTGCCATAACACAGTCATACAGTATTGCCAATTATGACTCCGACAGGGAATTTACCGTCAAGCGTTTCGGTGATCTTCAGGCTTATTCAAAGAATCAGCTTGTCATGCATTTCGGTTCAAACAACAGAATCCCTACAGGTATATGGACAACTCCGGGACAGAAGATCAAAGTATATGTCAAGGCAAATTCAGGTGATGCCATTCCTCAACTCATGTTTACACAGCACCTTACAGACGGTTCGGGACAAAAGATTGTCAATCTCAAAAACGGAATCAATGAAATAGAAGTTCCTTCCGTATCCTCATCGGTTGAATCAGGTTTTGAAGTTGGCGGAAGCGTTTATATAATTAATCCCTATACCGAGGAACAGCAAAGTGCCGATGTAAGAGTATATATCGAGGGCGGCGACAAATTCCCTTATTTCGTCAAGAACGGCAATGTAAGGGAATATATCGCAAAGATGCGTGATTACTATAATCATTATGCGAATAAAGAAAGCGGATACCACAATATTTCGGAAATATGGTGCGACCATCTTATCATTACTCTTTCACTTGAAAGAATGTATGAAGCGTATGTAAAAAACAGTTTGAGTCCTCAAACAACAGCAATGAACATGGATCAATTCATTGAAAATATGCTCGAATTTGACGGTATAGAGCCATCAGAATACAAGAATTTATCCGTACATCTCAAGGTTACAAAAATGGCACAGGGTGTCGGTGCATTTGCCTCATGGCGAGGTCTTGTGGCAGTTCCCGATGACGGATGGTCAGGCTCTGCCATAAAGGGCGTTACTATGGGCTGGGGTTATCCGCATGAATTTGGACACATATTTGACAATCAGACAAAAGTTCAGGCAGAAGTGACAAACAATGTCTTTTCTCTGAAATATGTCCTCGATAACGAGCTTTATGCAGACCTCGTGATAGGCAAGTCGCTTGCTGATGTCAACAACCTTTCGGCTTCCGAGACAACGACCATATACAGTACAAATCCCATAGGTTATACGGATGTGTATATGTTCTGGGATCTTGAAGTATATCACGAGGGATTCAATGGCAAGCTTGATGATATGCTCCGTGACAATTCATGTGGTGATGCAACTGCTGACTCTTACCTTGCCAATTGTGATGTAAAGGAAAAGGTTGCGGCATATGCTTCAAAGATCATAGGCATGGACCTCACATATTATTTCAAAAAATACGGCTATATCAAAACAACTCCATCGGCTAATTACACAAATGCTATCAATGCCATGAATCTTTCAAAGTCACAGCCTAAAATATGGTACTACGATTCGGATGCCTATATCAAATCAAGAGGCAGCAATATCAATCTCTATACAAAGCCATCTCTTTCAAGCTATGAAACTTCTTCCAAGACAATGTATTTCACTGTGCCGACATCGGCTGCCGTAAATCATCTCGGATTTGAGATAATGAAAGACGGAAAATTTGTAGCTTATGTGTGGGATAATCAGTATTCATCTTCCGACCTTTCGGGTACATATACGGTAAATGCCTATGACCGTGCATTAAACAAATATGCCTCCTTCACGGTGAATACCTCCGATTCTTCCGTTACAGACAAATATGTTGCAAAGACAGGCTCGGTAAGCTACAAAACTCTTGAAGAAGCTGTAAATGCTGCCTCCGACAATTCCACGGTATATCTCATGGAATCCGCAACTGTCAGAAAGACTATAAGTATTGATAAAAAGCATATCACTCTCATGCCTGCTGATGCCAAAAAGCAGATCGTGATATATAACGGTGTAGGCTCTACGAATAATGTCTTTTCGCTCACAAACGGTGCATCACTTACTGTAACTACAAATAAAAGCATGGATAATACCATTGTTTTTGACGGTCAGGACAGAATGACATACTCTTATTTCAGACTTACCAACAGCACTTTGAATCTTGATAAGGGCGTTACCGTAAGAAGATGCAAGGCTAAAATGGAAGGCAGTGCAGCAGGTGCTTTTGAAGGTTCCGAGATCAATCTTACAGGCTGCCTTATCGAAAGAAACCAGACAGAAAACAGAGGTACTTTCTTCATTGCAAAATCTGTCCTTAATTCCTCGGATGGTACGGTGATAAGATACAACAGGAGCAAGCTTTCAGGCTCCGTGATACAGTCTTATTTCGGAAGTACGGTTAATATTACCGATACCCGCATATATAACAATCACAATAACGACAAAGATGACTATGGCACGATACGTCTGCTTGGAAGTACCCTTGTACTCGGCAACGGCACTGTGATAAAAAACAATCAATCCGACTGGTATAACCTTGCTTCCGCTGTGCTGACGGATAATGCTTCAAAGGTGCAGGTATCGGGCAATGTTGATATTACCGACCATGTAAGCACATCTGTACCTGTGGAAATAGCATCGGATATGACAGGCACTCTTACAATCCGTCCGAATGAGGATTATGCAAACAAAGATGCAGTAATGGTCAAGCCTCTCGAAAAATATCTCAACAGCAATCAGCTTAAAAACATCTCCCTTGTAAACAATGACTTCTATCTTGATTACAGTAATAACACCTTCTATCTTTCAGATACCGCTCCTCTTGTCAATGACTCAACCTTCTCGGGAAAAAATTTCTGTGTAGGCGATTCACTCAAAATTTATCCTGCCGCACACGGAGGCAATGGTCAGTATACTTACCGGTATTCATTTGAAACTTATGATGAAGATGGCTTGGGTGACGGCGGAATAACATTACCTTCGGATTCAGACAAGGATGTATATGAATTTACATTCACTGAAAAAGGCTTGTACGGATTTACCGTTATTGCCAAGGATTCATCGGGAAAGGTTGCCTATTCAAAAGAAAATATGTGCATGGTATATGACAAGCTTGTCAATAACTCCACCGTTTCGGCAAAAAACATTACTTTGGGAAATTCGGTAACACTCAAAGGCTCTGCATCAGGCGGTGCAGGCGATTATAAATATGCCGTTTACTACAAAAAGAAATCGGATAAGTCATGGACAAAGGTTCAGGATTACAAGAATACCATTGACAGCAAGGTCACTCCGAAATATGCAACAGAATATGTTATCCGTGTAAAAGCAAAGGATAAGCTCGGAAATATTGTAAACCGTGATTTAAGCATAAAAGTCAATGAAAAGCTTGTGAATGTATCAAAGCTGTCGGCATCTTCCATAGACATCGGACAAAGCGTTACAGTAACAGCTTCCGCAAAGGGCGGTATAGCTCCTTTCACATACGCTGTATTATATAAAAAGATATCCGAATCAAAATGGACAACGAAACAGAACTTCAAGGAAAATTCAACAGTCTCAATAAAGCCCTATGCCGCAACTACCTATGATATATGCGTTAAAGTCAAAGACAGTCAGGGTACGATAGAAAAACAATATATGACTCTTGTCGTCAACAAGGGGCTTGAAAACAAATCGACTGTATCTGCCGATACGATCAAGCTTGGTGATTCTGTAACGGTGAAATGCAGTGCCACAGGCGGTTCGGGATACTATAACTACGCTGTATACTACAAGAAGGAAAGCGATTCCAAATGGACGACCAAACAGAATTTCAGTGCAAATTCAACTGCAGTTATCACCCCTCAAAAAGTAACAACGTATGATATATGCGTCAAAGTAAGAGACAATGCCGGCAGAGAAGTTAAAAAATATTTCAAACTGACTGTAACAAATGCAGACCTTTCAAATCATTCAAAGGTTTCTGCCGAAACCATCAAGGTAAATGGCACAGTAAAGATTACAGGAGTTGCTGCGGGCGGCACTTCTCCTTATACATACGCTTTCTATTACAAGGAAATGAACAGCTCAAAATGGACTCAAAAGCAGGATTTCACTTCAAATTCGGCTGTATCGGTCAAATTTACAAAAAGCGGTGTATATAACATCTGTGCAAAGGTAAAAGACAGCAAAGGAACTATTGTCAAGAAATATTTCACAGTTACTGTTGAAACATAAAACAAAAACAGATCACAGGCTTTCAATTCGGGAGCCTGTGATTTTATGCAGAAAACTTTTAAGATGGAGAAAGCAATCAGGGATATATTCGGATATAGGATTATCCTATAAGCAAAGTGTAAAAAATGTCTTGACAAAATAATTTGTATGTGAGATAATACCATACAGAATAAACCTACTAAATATATAGGCAATATAAGTGTTGTTTTACAGGGAGAAATTATTATGAAGACAAAAGCCCCTCAAAAACGATGTTGACATTTGTATTTTCTGTCGCAATAAATTTGAGGAGAAATGATGAATGAACACATATAAGAAAATTACAGAGCTTATCGGAAAAACTCCGCTTATGGAGCTTGAAACGGTCAGCAAAAGGACAGGTGCAAGAATTTTTGGCAAGCTTGAATATTTCAATCCCGCAGGAAGCGTCAAGGACAGGATAGCCAAGGCAATGATAGATGATGCAGAGGAAAAGGGACTTTTAAAGCCAGATTCTGTTATCATCGAGCCGACAAGCGGAAATACAGGAATAGGGCTTGCGGCAGTAGCAGCGGCAAGAGGCTATAAGGTTATTCTGACAATGCCCGAAACGATGAGCATTGAAAGGAGAAATCTTTTGAAAGCCTATGGTGCAAAGGTCGTTCTGACAGAGGGAATAAAAGGCATGAAAGGTGCCATTGAAAAGGCACAGGAGCTTGCAGCCGAAAATGCACACAGCTTTATTCCGAGCCAGTTCACCAACAGTGCAAATCCTAAAATACACTATAACACAACAGGTCCCGAAATATGGGAGGATACCGATGGAAAAATTGATATTTTTGTTGCAGGTGTCGGCACAGGCGGTACAATTTCGGGTGCAGGAAAATATCTGAAAAGCAGAAATCCAAATATTTATATAGCAGCCGTAGAGCCTGCTACTTCATCGGTGCTTTCGGGAAAAAAGCCCGGTCCGCATAAGATACAGGGCATCGGTGCAGGTTTTGTGCCTGAAACACTTGATACTGCTGTGTATGATGAGATTATAGGCGTGACAAATGAAGATGCCTTTGAAACAGGCAGGGAGCTTGCAAAAAAAGAGGGAGTTCTTGCAGGTGTATCCTCGGGTGCAGCCGTATGGGCAGCAGGAGAACTTGCAAAGCGTCCGGAAAATAAAGGAAAAATGATCGTAGTGATACTTCCCGATACAGGTGAAAGATACCTGTCAACGGCAATGTTTTCATTATAAAAAAGAGGTAATTGAAATGAAAATTTACAGCAATATATATATAAATAATTTATCAGCCGAAAATGATATTCATGTTTTCGGCAGATTTGCTGTGCTTTCAAGTTGCTGTATGTGTTGTTGTGATGACACAGACGGCTTTTGAAGTGTTTTATGTATGAGTAAAACAAATTTTCTTATTCAGCCGTCTGTCTGGTCTTGCAGTGCAGACGGTATTTTTTATGCCGAAGGGGAGATAAGCATGATAGAAACACAGGAAAGTATTACAGCGAAGCTTTGTTCATTTGCCCGAGCCTGTCATTCAAACATTGCACGAAATAAAATATTTGATGATTACCTTGCCTATGACCTGATGGGAAAGCAGGAGTTTGAAGAAGTCTGCCATTTGATACAGAATGACTTTGAATCCGATAATACGGACGATAACGAGGACTTTGAAACAGAACGTATATTCTCCGAACTGAACCGATATATCGCACCCATACCGCTTTCACGGATAGCATTTGCAGAAGAAAAGCTGTTGGAATTTGCAGAAGAATATCCGAAATGTCAGTATGTTATTTGCGGTGCGGGGATGGACACTTTTGCATTCAGGAATGACAATCCAAATATAAAGATATTTGAGCTTGACCATCCCGATACAGGCAGATACAAGCGTGAAAGA
>CACXGJ010000073.1 GCA_902767125.1 uncultured Ruminococcus sp.
TTGATCGTTCCTCCGTTTATGCAAATTATATTATTATTATACTTTTATTTTTCGTTTTGTAAATAGTGCTTTTTGACGATTTATGTTGTTATGATAATATTTTACAAAAAATTAACAAAAATATATTGCAAACAGATAAAAAACTGTGTATTATTATTTATAAAATTGTAAATTGGGGAAGTGTTTTTAGTCATGATAAAATTTGAGAATGTCACCAAGGTTTATAATAAGACGGTCAGGGCTGTTGATGACATCAGCTTCAATGTCAAGGGTGGTGAGATAGTCGGCTTTATCGGTCCGAACGGTTCGGGCAAGACCACAACGATGAAAATGCTGACAGGGATCATAAAAGCCGATGTCGGAAAGATCACGGTGAACGGCTTCAATGTCCGTAAGGAGCCTATAAAAGCAAAGGAATGTATCGGATATATAGCTGACAGTCCCGATATGTTCCTGCGTCTTAAGGGAACGGAATTTCTTGATCTTATAGGTGATATATACCATGTTTCGACAGAAAAAAGACAGGAGCGTATACAGGAATTTGCAAAAAGATTTGAGCTTACCGAAGCCCTTTCTTCTCCGATAATGAGCTATTCACACGGTATGCGTCAGAAAATAATGGTCATTGCAGCTCTTATGCACGATCCGCCTGTATGGATACTTGATGAACCGATGGTCGGACTTGATCCGAAATCAGCCTTTGAACTGAAGCAGATGATGCGTGAACACGCAGATGCAGGAAATGCCGTATTCTTTTCAACTCATGTGTTGGAGGTTGCCGAAAAGCTCTGTGACCGTGTCATCATCATCAAAAAAGGACATATTCTCTATGACGGAACTCTTGAAAAACTTGCAGACACAAATAAAAACGAATCCCTTGAAAAAATCTTTTTGGAGTTGACTGACAAATGAGTATATATCTGAAACTTGTAAAAGCACTTATATCTTCCGTTGAACCGAGTACCGAGGAAAAAAATTATAAAAAAGTCTTTTACGGAGTGATGGGATTTATAGCCGTCTTCTGTATAATGATACCTATGGCATTCTTTGTCGGAGTAGTGATATATGCACTGACACAGCCGCTTGTCAGTCAGGGTGCGGGACAGAATGCCGTTGAATTGTTCCTTCATCTCATATCCGTATTTTCATTCATATTCGGACTGAATGTTATTTTCAGTGTATTCTATTTTTCGGGCGATATCGAAAATCTGCTTCCGCTGCCGCTGAAGCCGTATCAGATAATCGCATCAAAATTCACTGCGGCACTCATAAGCGAGAGCATCATGGAATTTATTGTCATCATAGCCGCCTTTGCGGGATATATAATAGCTTCGGGGCGACCGTTCTATTCATGGATAATAGCCCTTGTCGGAATGGTGACACTTCCGATAGTTCCGTTGATATACTGTGCTGTGATATGTATGCTGATAATGCTCTTATCGGGATTCATTAAAAATAAAGATACCGTCAATAAGATCACGGGATTTCTTACACTTGGAGTTGTAGTCGGGATAGCAGTGCTTGTTTCAAACATGGGCGGTCTTGATACAGATCATCTTGTTGAGGCTATTTCCGATCCGAATAATCGGCTTGTCAACATTATGAATATGATATTCCCACAGGTGCATTTTCTTGTAAGCTCCATGGTGAATAATACGACTGTCAATCTTATTTTCTATATAGCCGTAAATGTTTTTGCAATAGCCGTATTTTTGCTCATAGCCCAAGCGATATACTTTAAAACGGCTGTTGGAATAAACCATGTTTCGGGCAGAACAAAGAGCATTGACAAAGTCATATCCTCACTTAAACAACATAATCCCTGTATGACTTATCTTAAAAAAGAATTTCGCCTGCTTTTCAGGACTCCCGCATATTTTACGAACTGTATCATGATAAATCTGATGTGGCCTGTGTTCCTGTATATAGTATACCTGCTCAACGGCAAAACAAATTTCCTTGATTCGTTCATATACGGTATACATACGGGAAATGAGGAGAGTGTACTTCTTCTTATACTTGCGATATCGGCTCTGTCAGTTATCATAACAGCCGCCAACTGTATAGCTTCATCTGCTCTGACACGTGAGGGAAAGCATTTTGCTTTTATAAAATATATACCTCTTTCGTACATTGCACAGATAAATATAAAAGCCCTTGTAAGCATAATAATAAGCGGTTTGGGAATGATGATCTATGTAATAGCAGCGGCATTGTACCTTAATTTAGGGATAAAGATCACAGTATTCTGTTGTCTTGTAAGCCTGCTTTCGGTTTCATTCGTTTCATACTTCGGTATATTCATGGATTCGGTCAATCCAAAACTTATATGGGATGATGAACTGAATGCTCTGCGTGGAAATTACAATGTATTTTTCAATATGGCGGTTGCAATGCTTCTTGAAGCCGTGACCTGTACAGGTGCATATCTGTTGTTCAGATTCACATCCCTCGGCTCACTTGTAATAATCATCACACTTTTTATATTCCTTCTGATACTCAATATCATAAGCTATCTGCTCTGTTCATACAAGGCAACGGAAAATATTGATAAACTGTCGGTTTAAGGGGGCTTGAAGTTGAATCTTAAATACACAGCCGTATCGGGGATCATTATTTTAACTGTCCTCTTGTGCGGCTGCAAGCACGTTGACAGTATGGGACAATACTCCGAAGCATCATCCGAAATAAGCGTTGTATCAGAGGAAGTGTCGGAGGCTGCTTCGGATACTCCGAAAAAGCCTTCCCCGAAGATAGAATTTTATAATGACGGTAAAACCGTAAAGGCAATTTCGGGAAAATGGTCGGAAAATACCGTACTCGATGAGGATGAGGCTTTTTCATCAATTGATGAAATAAAGGAGCTTCTGAATATCAAGAATGTAAGGAAAGAGCTTGTCATTTCCGCATCACATTCATTGGGAGATAAAATGCTGTATGTCTTCGATAAGATATATAATAATATCAGGGTTTACGGCAGTGAGGTCATCATATCCGTAAATTATGAAGACGTTATCCCTAACCGCCTTGAATCTTATCTTATTCCCGACAGCATACTGCAAAAAACAGACTTTTCGGAAAATTTTTCGGAAGAAGATATCATTCAAAAATACAATGCCCGAAATGTCGGCAAGTATATATATGCCTATACAAATCCGCCTGTTATAATATACATTGCAGACGTTGACGGTGAAGAAAAAATTATAAGTGCCGTCACAGGTGAAATTATCCAATCATCGGAAGGCTTTTAACAGTTAAAACTATTTTATAAAAAACTATAAAAATATGTTGACTTTTATAATTTTTAAACAGAAAGAGAGGTGAAAA
>CACXGJ010000074.1 GCA_902767125.1 uncultured Ruminococcus sp.
GAGATTTTCCTTGATAGTCCCCGAAAACAGAACATTCTTTTGAAGCACCATCGCAACACTGTCACGTAGTGCCTCAATGTCATATTCCCTGACATCACGACCGCCTACATACACAGTACCCTTTGTAGTATCATACAATCTCGGTATGAGCTGTACAAATGTGGATTTTGATGAACCCGTACCGCCTATTATGCCGACTGTTTCACCCGACTCTATCTTTATATTTATATCCTTGAGACAAAGCTTGCTTTCATCCTTGGCATAGCTGAAACTTACATCTTTAAATTCAATTTCACCGTCGGGAATTTCACTTACAGGCTTCTCACCGTTGGTCAAGTCAAGTGTTTCATTGAGAACCTCTGCAACACGCTCTGCCGAAGCTCTTGACATAGTGACCATTACCATGACTATTGAAAGGAACATAAGACTCATAAGTATCTGCATGATATATGACATCATACTTACAAGCTCACCTGTTGTCATAGTTCCCGCAACAATAAATTGTGCCGAAAACCACGATATTATCATTATACAGGCATATATACATATCTGCATGACAGGCATATTGAAGGCAATGGTCTTTTCAGCCTTTGAAAAATTATCATATATCTCCTGTGATATGTCCGTGAATTTTTTCGTTTCATGCTCCTCACGCACAAAGGATTTTACAACTCTTATACCGTGAAGATTCTCCTGAACAACATTATTCAGCTTGTCATAGATACGGAATACCTTTGTAAATACGGGATGTGCAACTCTTATTATCGCAAACAATGCAAGGGCAATTACAGGAATGAACAATATAAATGTCCATGACAGTGCAACATTCACCCTGAATGACATTATCATTGCAAATATCATCATTGAAGGAGCCCTTACTGCCATTCTCAAGATCATCTGAAAGGCGTTCTGTATATTTGTGACATCCGTTGTCATTCTCGTTACAAGGCTTGATGTTGAGAACTTGTCTATATTTGCAAATGAAAATGTCTGCACCTTATAGAACATATCATGCCTTAAATTCTTTGCAAAGCCTGAAGATGCAACAGCGGCATATTTTCCTGCCAATGCACTGAAAACCAGTGAAGAAAAGGCTATTCCCAACAGGATGAGTCCTTTGAAGACTACCTGTTTCATTTCGGGATCTTTTGTACCGAAATAGTCTATCATATCCGCCATTCTGTACGGCAGGTATACCTCAAGCAAAGATTCACACAATATAAATATCGGTGTCAGTATAGCTACCGTTTTGTATTCACGGATACATTTTGAAAGTGTACGAATCAAATTTTATTCCCCCTATGTTTCAATATTTTCCCGGATTTTTTCAAGAACATCAAAAAATATTTTCAGTTCCTCATCAGAAATATTTCTTCTCATTTTATGTTCACTGAAAATGAGATTTCCCTTGACACGCCTGTGAATATCAAGTGCCTTGGGTGTCAGAACCAGCTTTTTCAATCTCGCATCATATCCGACCGATTCTCTTTTTATATATCCCTTTTGTTCCATGAGTGAGATCATGTTTGAAACGGTAGAGCGTCTGATAGAAAAGTCCTGTTCAATATCACGCTGAAAGACATCCTTGTCACCATGCTCTGCGATATAGCCGATTATCCATGCGTTTTTTCCTGTTGCGGAATTGACATCCTTAAAATCATTTTTCAGACATGAACGAAGCAAAAGATTATTTGTTCTGCTGATCTCCATACCTATATATTTTTCTTCCATAAAAAGACACCTCCCTTCATTGCAAAAATGTTAGCAAGCTAATTGTTAGTACACTAACAATCATATCACCAATAAAAATAATTGTCAATAAAAAGTACCAAAGAATTGCAATATTCCTTGGCACTCTTTTTTACGGCATCTGAAAGGTCCCTGTTTTTCCCGAGGCTATATGCTCCATTATCTTATCCATCACTTCCTGTGACTCATAAATATCATGATACAATCCCATTGAAATGACACTTCCCTGAACAGGCTGGAATATGATTGCAGAGGTCAGAGCCTCCCCCTTTGAATCCTTGCTTCCATAGCTTTTTGAAGTTGTTATGACCTGAACATGGTCTGTATTTACTATCTTTGTTTTATCCTGCGTTCTTATCCACATGACTGAAAACCTCCGTTTGATTGATATAAAAATTATAACCTTTTTTTATATAATATGTCAATAAAGCCATTGCAATTTTTTATAATATAATCTAAAATATATATAATA
>CACXGJ010000075.1 GCA_902767125.1 uncultured Ruminococcus sp.
AAGAAAAGAAATATACTGAATGATATATTTTTTGATATTCCTGTTATCCTTGTCAAGAATATTTTTGAAAAAGGCATAGATGAATATAAATGCAACAGCAGGTGCGACCATCCATGCAGACAGCTTTGTCATCATCCCCAAGCCTATACAAAGGGCAATACGGATAATATTCCTGATAGTCTGATTTTTATACCAATAGATAGTATTGAGTATCGCACCAAGCATGAATGTGATTGAAAGAATATCATTATTGATACTTCCTGCCATTATATAAAATGTCGGGCAAAAGGCTATAACTGCTGTTGCAGCCACAAGTGATATTCCTTTCAGCTTAAGCTGACGAAAAATTTTGTATGAAAGTATCATGCAGAGGGTTGAATAAAACAATGTCAAAAGCTGTATGTTCTCAAAAGCATATTCATATTTTATATTCATAAGCATTTGTATTTTCAGCCAGACCGCTGCAAATATATGATGAAGCGGCGGATGATAGAACTGATTGACGGTTCTTACATCAAAATCGGGCAGCATTTTATTTTCATACAGATATTCGATATATGTGATATGTCCTCCCTTGCCGCTTCCGACATTGCCTACATCATGCTGTATTATGGTTATCGGATCGGATATTATATAGCACAGTCTTATCAAAAATCCTGCCGCCATTATCAGAAGTATACCGTTTCTGACCGTCAGCTTTCCTCTCAATGCAAGATAGATCAGGATACCCGTTATCACACACAGCCCCGTATTAAGAATATTATACGCATAATGCTGTTTAAGAACCGTAAGAGTACAGAATACTGCCGCTGCAACAAAGCCTGCCGCCATGATACCGAATGAAATCAATTTATTTTTCATGTCACGGGGCTTTTCACGCATTGTATAAAGTCCTGCACATATCCCCAAAGCTATCACACCGACAGACGGTGTTACAAGAGATATATATGTCACACCGTCACCGAAATTATTCCCATTTGTTACAGTCAGACAGAAAAAACACAATAAAGCTGCCGAAATTATCGGATGAGAATATATCATTTCAAACAGGAATATATAAAACGGTTTTGCCTTTCGGGAAATTTCCGCCATTTCAAAACCTCCCTTTATGACTTGGTCTCATGATATTCTTTTTCGGTATTTATATTCCATATATTATCCTTTGAAGTAACTCCGTTGACAATATTATTTACCGTTTCAAAAGCCGTACACATGGAATGGTCGATATTATTATATCTGTGCTGACCGTTTCTTCCTACACAGAACAGATTTGGTATAGTATTGAGATAATCTCTCAAATCGTCCATATGCTCGTATGTATCAAAATATGCGGGATACGCTTTTTTAACTCTCTCTACATGATAGTCAAGGACTTCGTTTTCATTGTCGATGAGCTTCATTTTTACCATTTCGCTTATGCCGAGCCTGCCGAAAGCGTCATCAGTCATCGACCACATTTCATCTCCCTCATTGCAGAAATATTCCAAGCCTATCCATACAGTGTGTTCTATATCCTCCACAAGATAGGGTGACCAGTTATTATATATCTGAAAACGTCCCATTTTTACATTCCTGTCATGTACATATACCCAATCATCAGGAACAATATTTCCGATAGTTCTGGTCTTTGTTTCATTCTTCAGATTAAGATGCGGAACAAGCACTCCCACTGTCATATAATCCCTGTACGGCAAGCCCTTTGCTATATCAAGATACTTTTCGGGGACATCATTCATTCCCTCAACCAAATCTTTCACGGGCATTGACGAAATGACATAATCCCCATTGAAATTCTGTTCCTTGCCGTCTTTTACATAGACTATTCCTGTGAGATTATTGTCTTTATCTTTTATGATTTTCGTTACTTTGGCATTTTTGATTATCTTACCGCCCATTTTCTCAAATTCACTTGCGGTAATTTCCCAAAGCTGACCGGGACCGAGTTTAGGATATGAAAATTCCTCTATCAGTGAGGTCTCGACCTTACGGTTTTTCTTATGGAAAGCCTTTCCGAACATATCCTTGAGTATGGCTTTTATAGACAAGCCTTTTACTCTTTGGGCTCCCCATTCGGGAGAGATTTCACTTGGATGTCTGCCCCAAAGGTTTTGCGTATAGTTCTCGAAAAACATGGAATAGAGTTTTTTACCGAATCGGTTTATATAGAAATCTTCAAGTGAATTTTCCTTTTTCTTGAACATTGCAGCCTTCATATAGCTGCAGCCTGCAACTATTGTCGTACCAAATCCCATATTTTTGATAGTTTCAAATTTCATTGAAATTGGATAGTCAAAAAACCTGTTGTTGAAGAATATCCTTGACAAACGGTGTCTTTTAAGCATTACACGGTCTGTTTTTTCGGGATCGGGTCCGCCCTCTTTAACGGCTGATTTCCTTTCGAGAATAACATCATCATATGGCATTGCACCCTGTGACGGCAGCATTTTTTCCCACCATTCATTCACTTCAGGCACCTTTGAGAAAAATCTGTGTCCGCCCATGTCCATTCTGTTACCTTTATAATTTACTGTCCTTGAAATTCCGCCAAATGTATCGCTTTCTTCAAAAACGGTCACTTCATAGTCCTTTGACCTTGACATCAATTCATAAGCCGCAGTCAATCCGGCAGGACCTGCACCTATTATTATAACTTTCTTCATTTTTGGTCTCCTCTTATCTGTATTTTTCAACAGCTTCATAAAAATATCGCATTATATATTCTAATTCAAACACAATAAAAAGTCAACTTAATAAAATTTCTTTTCAAAAAATATTTCTATCTTCCCGGAAAATATGATATAATAGACTGAAATAAATTTTTCGGAGGTTTTATATTATGTTTACAAAAATTGATATCGGCACTCTCAATGACAACTTTTTCACGAAATTCAACAGAGAATGGTCACTTGTTACAGCAGGTGACGAAAACAAATTCAACACCATGACCGCAAGCTGGGGCGGTATCGGTATTCTTTGGAATAAAAATGTCGCTTTTACTTTTATCCGTGATTCGAGATATACCCTTGAATTTGTCGATAACAACGACTGCTACACACTTTCATTCTTCGGCGGAAGCTGCATGAAAGAACTTGCCTTCTGTGGTAAAAATTCGGGCAGAGATGTTGACAAGATAAAAGAAACAGGTCTTACACCAATACATGACGGTAATATCACCTACTTTGAACAGGCCGAACTTGTACTTGTCTGCAAAAAGCTCTTTAAACAGCAGATGTCACCCGACGGCTTCATTGACAAGTCCATGACAGAAAAATTCTATTCCGACAATGACCTGCATGAATTATATGTCGGTGAAATTGTCGAAGTCCTCAAAAAATCATGAGAACTGTTCTTATAACAGGCTCATCAAGGGGTATCGGGGCGGAAACCGCAAGGCTTTTCGCTAAAAAAGGCTATGATGTATACATCAACTACAACAAATCACAAAATGCTGCCCTCTCACTCCTTGATGAACTTAAGGACTACTCCGTTCATGCTGTAAAGGCTGATGTTTCAAGATCAGATGAAGTCACAAGGATGTTTTCCGAAATTTCGGGAATTGACATTCTCGTCAACAATGCGGGCATTGCACAAACAAAATTATTCACGGATATAACAGATGATGACTGGAATAATATGATCTCATCCAATTTGAGCAGTGCTTTTTACTGCTGTCGTGCGGCTCTCCCATATATGATAAGACAGCGTTTCGGCAGGATTATAAATATCTCATCAATGTGGGGACAAGTCGGCGGTTCATGCGAGGTGCATTATTCCGCCGCAAAAGCAGGTATCATCGGCTTGACAAAGGCTCTCGCAATGGAGGAGGGTTTGAGCGGTATCACTGTAAATTGCATTGCTCCGGGTGTCATCAGAACAGACATGACCTCGAATTTATCCGAGGATGATTTCATCGCCCTGAAAGACGAAACTCCCACAAATTCAATCGGCACTCCCTTTGACATTGCAAGGGCTGTATTATTTCTCGCAAGTGATGCTTCATCTTTCATCACGGGACAGGTTTTAGGAGTAAACGGTGGCTTTGTTATGTAAAAAGGAGTTTGCAAAAATTATGATAGACTTTG
>CACXGJ010000076.1 GCA_902767125.1 uncultured Ruminococcus sp.
AAGGCTCATATTACAGCCTATGACTCGTGCGGATTCATTGCGTTTGTTTTTATGTCAGAACGGTTTTGAGATCATAAACGAAAAACCCTGCATATCTCTCGGAAAATCTTATTCCGTGATTTTAGCCGCATTTGACGGTGTTATCCGTCCGTGTGATGATATTTTCAAATATACAGGACTTCTTCAATTCGACACCTCTCCCGAATCCAAAAGCTACATATCCGTCATCAACGGAAAATTAAAGAAAAAACTTAACGCTTTTCAAAAGGATTCAGATGAATTTAATGATCTTCTTGAACTGACAAAAAAACTTGATTCTCTTTCAGAGGAGGATGAACCATGACTGATGCCAAAAATATTTTTGATTTCATAAACTCCTTCGCTCCGTTTGAAACTCAAATGTCCTTCGATAACTCCGGACTTCTCATCGGTGACGAAAACGCTGTTTCCGATAAGATCATAGTGACTCTTGATGTCACCCGTGATGTTATCAGACAGGCTGTTTCGGAAAATGCACATATTATCATCTCACATCACCCTGTTATTTTCAATTCCATCAAATCACTTGCAAGCAGTTCTATTCCGTTTTTGTGTGCAAAAAATGGTCTTACTGTCATCTCTGCACATACCAATCTCGATATTGCTCCGAATGGTGTAAATGATACTCTTGCAAAACTCTGCGGAGTTGTTCCCGACAAGTATATCAATGAAGAATGCCTTATTTTCGGACATCTGTCCTCAACTATGGACTGTCCGACCTTTGCTAAGCATATCAAAAATACTCTTGATATATCGGGACTGCGTTTTTCGGACAACAGCAAACACATAAGTAAAATTGCTGTTGCCTGCGGTGCGGGAGGAAGCAATGTTTTTCTTGCAAAAAAATACTCCGCCGATGCCATCATCACAGGCGAAATAAAACATCACGAGATAATATTCGCAAATGACAATGATATCGCTGTTTTTGATCTCGGTCACTTCAATTCCGAAAACATCATCATTCCTCAACTCATAAAAAAATTATCCGACCAATTCAATAACATAACCTTCATTCAATCCAACTTCACAGATAAAATGAACTATCTCGGTTAAACAACTCCCCACTCCTCACTTCTCACTCCCCACTTTATGAAAGGGTGATACATTTATGGCTCTTGACGGAGCTTTCTTACGACTTATAAAAAATGAACTTGAATCCCAACTATTGAATACCAAGGTTGATAAAATTTATCAGCCCTCCAAATTTGATTTTGTTTTCCTTATGCGTTCCCGTGAAGGAGCTAAAAAGCTCCTTATATCCGCAAGTCCCAACAGTCCACGCATAAACATAACAACATCTTCATATGAGAATCCCCAAACTCCTCCGATGCTCTGTATGCTTTTCAGAAAGCGTTTGTCAGGTGCAAGGCTTCGTTCGATACGTCAGCCTGACCTTGAAAGACTCCTATTCCTCGACTTTGAAGGAACAAACGAATTTGGCGACACCATTATGCTCACTCTTGCAGTTGAGATTATGGGACAGTACAGCAATATCATTTTCATAGATTCTGACGGAAATATAATTGATGCCGTAAAGCGTGTTGACCTTTCAATGTCATCCCAAAGGCTTGTACTTCCAAATATAAAATATCAGCTTCCTCCCGCTCAAGCTAAAATATCTATGCTTGATCATTCCGCTGATGATATCATTTCCTCTGTTCGGAGCATTTCCAAAAATATGCCTCTTTCAAAGGCTCTGCTGTCAACTGTTCAGGGTATCTCCCCTATCATCTGCCGTGAATGGGAGCATCTTACGGGACATGGACGGGATATTATGATCTCAAACCTTGACGATGAACTTATCTCCCGTCTCAAATTTTTCCTCAAACGAACTATAAATACAGTCCGTGACTGTCAGGGCGAACCGTATATCATACATGACAACAACAAAAAGCCAATCGACTTTACCTTTGAACATATACAGCAGTACGGCAGCGGTCATTCCATAAAACAAAACTCCTTCTGCGAGCTTCTTGATAATTACTACTCAAAGCGTGCCATTCTCGAAAATATCCGTCAACGCTCCGATGACCTGAACAAGCTCCTCTCAAACACTGCTTCACGTCTTATCAAAAAAATATATCTTCAGAATGAAGAACTTGCCACTTGTGCGGACAGGGAATATTTCAGGATATGCGGTGATCTTATACAGGCTAATCTCTACCAGATACCAAAAGGCTCGTCTTCATGCAGAGTACAGAATTATTATGACGAAAATCTCGCTGAAACAGATATACCTCTTGATCCTGCAATCTCACCTGCTGCCAATTCCCAAAAATATTACAAGAAATATCAAAAAGCCAAAACTGCCGAACAAGTCCTCAAGGTTCAGATAGCAAAAGCCGAGGAAGAACTTGATTATATTTCATCAGTCATGGACAGTCTTTCCCGTGCAGAATCCCTGCGTGAGCTTGATGAGATACGCCTTGAGCTTTCGGAACAGGGATATATACGCTCCAACTCAAAAAAACAAAAAAATCTTTCTGCCCTCCCTCCTATCGAATTTACATCGGAATCGGGCTTTAAGATTCTCATTGGTCGGAACAACAAACAAAATGATGACCTTACACTCAAATTCGCCAATAAAAATGACATATGGCTTCATACAAAGGATATTCCCGGCTCTCATACCATAATCATTACAAACGGTCAGCAGCCTGATGATGAAACTATCCTGTTTGCCGCTCGTCTTGCGGCTGCTCATTCAAAGGCGAAAAATTCCAACAATATCCCCGTTGACTATACAAGAGTAAAATTTATCTCCAAGCCAAACGGCTCTAAACCCGGCAAGGTCATCTATACAAATCAGAAAACTCTTTTTGTTTCCCCGCTTGACGAATAGAGGACAGTCTCTCCGACTGCCCTCCATTTTTTATACTTTTATGATTCTTTTTATATTTACTTTATCCAAAGACATTCCAACCGCCACAAACAATATACCGCTTGCAAGGCTTTGTATGACATTCGTCAATATATCTGCCACTGCTCCGCCAAATGCCGCACCTACACCTGAACCGGACATTATTGCTATCAGCACTCCTGTTCCGTAATATCCGCCGACACATATCAGACCTGCTCCTATTACTCCGAACAGATTTCTCCTGTTTACTATTCTGTCACTTTTGTTCGTAAATGCCATCACTGTCAATGACTTTATTATGACCGTGGGCAGCACCCACACTGCATAGCCTGACATATAATCCGACAACCCTGCACCTATCGCCGAGGCTGCCATTGCATACGGCATAGGCATTATTGCTGCACTCAAATATATTATACCGTCACCGATATGCACATATCCCTGATGTGTCGGTATATGCACGAATGCCGTCAGCACATACACCATTGCCGCAAACATTGCTGTCATTGCCATATTTCTTATATTTTCCTGTACTTTTTCCCTTTTCAAAATAATTCCTCCTTTGATTTATAAAACCTACTAATCTGATAGATTTATATGGATTATAACACGATTTATTTCGTTTGTCAACACATATTTTTAAAAAACAGCAAAAAACCTCGAAACCTTACGGTTTCAAGGCTTTCTGTATGATCTGAACAACGACCGAACAGAAAACTGTCCGATCATTGCCCTTTCATAGATCATGCTTCAACTTTTACATTAAAGTATTTCTTTGAAATAGTGCCGTCATTAAGGTTTTTAGCCTTTACACAGATTATATAATCAGCAGCTTTTGCAGGCTTTACCGTTACCTTTTCATTTTCGGTGTAATCCTGTTTTGTAGTCCACTTCTTGTCTGTGGTCTTCTTGTAGTACACCGCATACGATGTCGGAGCATCCACATTTGAACCAAAGTACAATGTAACTGATTCGCCCTTTTTGATTGTTTCCGAAGATATCGTACTTGTATTCTCAAAAGCATTCACTACATATATTTCCGAATACATCTTGGCAACCGTGCCTGCACTGTCCTTGACCTTTAAGCAAATTTCATAATTTCCTGTAAATTCAGGTTTGATTGTAATTGACGCATTATCTTTGAAGCCCTGCTTGCAGCTCCATTTTGTATCGCCCTCTTTTCTGATATAGAAAGCGTATTTGTAGCCCTCATCGGAACCTCCCTCGGCTTCTCCCGTTATCGTAAGAGATGCTCCGAGCAGCATGGCAATAAAATGCTCCTCGTCATCAACAAATGCGTCGGTCTCAAGAGATACGCTTGCTGCAAGAGGACAAGTATATTTGATGCCGTTTTCCCTTGCATATACATAAGCCTGGCATGATACAGTCTCAAGTGCCATTACAAACTCATCCGAAACATCCGCAAATGCGTCATCATATATCTTCTCTACACTTGACGGTACAGCGGCTTTTTTAAGGTTAATACAGTAACGGAAAGCACAATCGCCTATATATGAAACTCCGTAGGGTATTTCAACTTCCTCAAGGTTTTCGCATCCTGCAAATGCCCATATACCTATATATACAACTGTTGAAGGAATTTCAACAGATGACATCTGTGACATATAGTAAGCAAATTCACCTATGGATGTAATGCCCTCGGGTGCATTGTATTCCTTTGCCTGCGGAACTGCAACGAGCTTTGTGCCGTTCTCGCTGAATACAACACCGTCAACAGAATTAAAATACGGGTTTTCTTCGTCAACATTTATAGCTTCAAGACCGTTGACCGAAACAAAAGAAAGTCCGTTTATATCCTTGAACGTAGCAGGAACATTGACTGTCTTTACCTCTGCTTCGGAATACATCATTGATGCTTCAACAGGTACATCGTTTATATAAGCAGGGATTGTTACTTCTTCATCCTCACCGTTGTATGCAATTACAACCGCATATGTGCCGAATATATTGCTGCGTATCTGATAGTCAAAGTCACCCTCGCTGACATAGGAAATTTTTGTTGCTTTTTCGATGACATATGCAATTGCCTTTGCGTTAAATTCCTGTATCTCTGCAATCTTCTGTGCAGCCGCCGTCTTTATTTGAGTTTTGACTTCCTCTATCTTCTGCTGAACAGCCGCAACCTTCTGCATAAGTTCTGCGACCTTCTGTGAAGCCTTTGCCTGAAGCTGTGCTTTAATAGCCTCAAGCTGCTCGGTTGCCTCTGCAAGAAGTTCATTGGACATCTTCTCTGCATCTGCCATTATCTGTTCGGTCTGCTGTGTTGCCTCCTCAACGAGCAAATCTACTCTCTGCTGTGCGGACTCTATTATCTGTGCAGCAGCCTCCTCATCTTCAACAGCAGCAGCCAACTGATATGCTTCGTCCATAATCATGACAGCCTGTTCAGCAGTATCTGATTTGATTTGAGATATCTGTGATGCGGCATCCACCATTATCTGCTGCGACAGTTCTATTTTCTTGGCAACTTCGGCAAGCTGCCAAATAGTTGTCTGTGAGAGTTTCGCATAAGCATTCTGTGCAGCTTCGGCAAGCATTGCTTTTATTGCGTCAAGCCTTGCAACATATCCCGGTGTTTCTTCACCGTCATCGGGTGCGATGACAATCACAGGCTCATCCTCAACCACTGTGTCCTCAACTGCTGCCGCACAAACACTTGTACCTGCAACCATAGAAAGTGCAAGCGCTGCTGTCAGTACTCTTGTAAGAAATTTTTTTGAACTTTTCATAGTTAAAAGCCTCCTGAAATAAAATTTTTATTTTGCTTATAGACTGGAAAACCACTTTCGTTTATTATAACATACTATGCACAAAAATTGTTAACAAATTTAGAACAAAAGTAAAAGATTGTTACTTTAAACAAAAAATTGCACCGAAACGTATTCTTATTTATAGAATAAGACAACGCCACTATCTCACAGCAGTTATCATACAGGTTCTTTATTACTTTATGAAATAATAAAGCAGTGAGGTAAGAAGAAAACTCCTTACCTCACTGTTTTACTTTGATTCAAACATTCCCGAAAGAAAAACAGATAGTTTAGCCTTCCAAATCCAAAAGGTGTTCCTCGTTCATTCTCCTGCACATCTCAACAAGTTTGTCCAATGACACTCCATGAAGCTGTTGCTTTTTACCACGAACTGTGATTGATACAGTTCTGCTTTCAACTTCCTTTGCACCCACAACTATTATATACGGATCACCAAGTACCTTGAATTGTTTGATTTTCTCATTCATATTCTTGTTGGAATAATTTGCCTCAACTCGAATACCGTTCCTTTCAAGCAGATCGGCGATCTCCTTTGCATATCCATTGTGTTCTTCAAGAATCGGAACTATGCCGACCTGATAAGGACTCATCCAGAATGGAAAAGCTCCTTTGAAGTGTTCTGTGATTATTCCGATGAAACGTTCTATCGAACCATATATTGCTCTGTGAATAACTACCGGCTGTTTCTTTGTTCCGTCAGCATCTATATAGGTCAATCCAAAATTAGCCGGTAACTGGAAATCAAGCTGGATTGTTCCACACTGCCACTCTCTCCCAAGGGCATCTTTTATTTGCAGATCTATTTTAGGTCCGTAAAACGCTCCGTCTCCTTCGTTTATTTCATAGTTGCCTTCACCATACTTCAGATCCAATATCTTTTTCAGGGATGCCTCGGCTTTGTTCCATACCTCAATATCTCCCATGAAATCATCAGGTCTGGTGGAAAACTCTGCTCTGTAAGAAAGACCGAAGGTTCCGTATACTTCATCAACAAGCTCCATTATATCACGGATCTCATCTTCTATCTGGGATTCCATTACAAAAGTATGGTCATCATCCTGACGGAACTCCTGTACACGGAACAAGCCGTTCATCTGTCCGGATTTTTCTTTTCTATGCAGTACATCAAACTCACTGTAGCGAATGGGAAGCTCTTTGTATGAACGTGAAGTCCTCTTGTAAGTAAGCATTGCGTTAGGGCAATTCATAGGCTTGGCAGCCATAGTATCTACTGCATCAATGGAGTAGTGCATGGCAGTTCCATCTGAAACAACAGCATCATCTGCCTTTGTTCCTGCCGTGAACCCGGGTATCAAAAACATATTATTAACATAATGAGCCCAGTGTCCGGATATCATCCAGAGCTTCTTATTGTTGATCACAGGACAGGATATTTCCTCATATCCATGTTTATTTTGAATACCACGCAAATAATCAACCAAAGCCTGATACATTTTCCATCCTCTTGGAAGCCAATATGGCATTCCTGGAGCTGTATCCTGAAACATAAAAAGTTCTTGCTTCTGACCTATTTTTTTATGGTCTCGCTCTTGAGCCTCTTTTACCATTGCTAAATGAGCTTTCAATTCCTCACGATTCGGGAAGGCATATACATAAATCCTTGTTAATGAGTCCCTTTTCTCATCACCTCTCCAATATGCACTTGAAGATGATCTGATCTTAAAAGCAGCAGGAAGCAATTCACGGGAATTGCTGATATGAGGACCACGACAAAGATCTACAAAGTCTTCGCCCGTATAATATACTGTAATAATCTCATCTTCAGGCATATCGTTTATGAGTTCAGTCTTATATTTCTGATCACAGAAAATTTTCAATGCTTCCTCTCGGGAAACTTCAACTCTCCTCCAGTCTTCTTTACGTCTCAATATCTCATTCATTTTGTCTTCGATCGTCTTGTAATCATCTTCAGTAACCGATTGAGGCAACTTGAAATCATAGTAAAACCCATCTGCAATCTGTGGACCAATTGCATATTGAGTTTCCTTTCCGTATATTTCTATCACAGCTTTAGCCAATATATGAGCAAGCGAATGACGATATACTTCTAAAAATTCAAAATCCGCCACAAAAACTCCTCCTTAATAAATATTATACAGTAAGTTTGACGAGAAAAACTTTTTCTCAACTTAAACACACATATAAAGCAGTATTTTTAAAAACCCCTATTCAAGCTGATTTTTTATTTTGCATTTTACAGTCAGCATTTCGATTATACATCATGAAAAATAATTTGTCAATATGCAACAAAAAAAATGCCTGATAGCTTATCCGCAAACAAAGAAAAGAAAATAAAAGAAAGTCCCAAACAAGCCGTTACCCTGTTCGGAACATTTCAAAAAGTATTACAATGTAATTATATACCAACTGTAATATCTTGTCAAGCAGATTTACAAGATTTTATTTATTTTTATACCGGGGGTAGTCCCCTAAATCGGGTACTGAATCCCCTACCCATTTCTCTACCTTAAGGAAAAGAAATAATTTTTAGATTATAAGGTACAACAAAATTCG
>CACXGJ010000077.1 GCA_902767125.1 uncultured Ruminococcus sp.
AGATGATATATTGCGAATGATGTTTGACACAAGCGGTGTAAATCTGTAGATGATTTCCTCAAAAGCCTTTTCATTGCCCTTTTTCATACGTTCAGCAAGTTTTTTGTCACTGTTCATCAATATCTCCCCCTTTCTGATAATATATACGCACAAAATAATTATCAGGGTGCAAAAAAACAATGCCTGAAAAAAATTTTTCAGACATTGCCCAATTCATAAAAAATCATGTAAAAAGCTGAACCCAATATATTCTGTCACCCTTTTGGTAATAGCCTATACCGATCTTGGTATATTTGGGATTCAGGATATTCTTTTTATGTCCCGAAGACTTCATCCAGCCTGCAACGACCTCTTTCGGAGTATCATAATTATAAGCTATATTCTCGGCACATACAGAATATGAAACACCATATTCCTTTAACACCGTATACCACTGTGAACCGTTGGGACGTGTATGCGAAAACTTCGTATACAGTTCGACTGCTCTTTTATTTGCAGCTTTTGTAAGACCGGCATTCATGCGAAGCTTTGAAGCTCCTGCCTTTGCCCTTTCAGCGTTGACAAGCTTAAGCACTTCATCAGCAAACGCTTCCTGTTGAGTTCTGACTGTAAATGTACATACAGCGGTTTTTCCGTTTGAGGTCTTTACCGTGACATTTGAGATACCCTTTCCGACAGCCTTTACCTTGCCGTTTTGATCAACGGTAACCACCCTTGTATCACTGCTTTTCCAATTGAGTTTTGTTGCGGCTCCCGTTGGTGAAACAGTTGCCTTGAGAGAAAGAAATTGTCCGACAACAAGACTTGCAGAAGATTTGTTGAGTGTTACCTTTGACACAGCAGAATTAACTTTACCCGCCGCACTGTAAGAGGAGCCTGAAGATGACGGAGCAGCCGCATCAATACTCCCGAACCCATAAGAAGTAACTGCAACACCTTGAGCAACCGCCAATGCCAAAACAATACTTATGCTTTTTTTGACAATTTTCATGCTGATTTTCACCTCCGTTTTATTTAAAATGACGATTTTAATCTTGTGTATATTTTACCATAATTGCCCACCGATTGCAATATTTTTTATAAAAAATCCTTATCATAAAATGTATCCAAAAAGATACAAGCTGAAGTTGTCTGTTTCATCAACAAACAAAAAACCGCATGGATTTTTATACATAAAAATAATCGTGAAAAGTTTACAAAGTTCGGCATATTTTTTCATTAAAAATGCTTGCATTTGGAGATGAATATGAATATAATATTAACAGCGACAGCGAAATATATGGTGTCTGTTGCGAGGTGGTCTTTTTTGATATGACTGCTGACCGAAAGTGCAACAGCTTTCGGTATAACGAAATTTCAGCCTTGCATATTTTGGGGTTAATATGCAAGGCTTTTTATTTTTCATTGTACAAAAACAAAAACTATGATATAATATCTTTGAAAAAATTTTTATCCAAAGGAATCGAATTTTTATGAAAATATTAAAAACATATCCGACCGATGACGGCTTTTATATGCCTGCGGAATTTTCTGAACATTACGGCTGTATAATGATATTCCCCCACAGGCGTGATTCGTGGCAGTACGGTGCATATGCCGCACGAAATGCCTTCTGCGAGGTCATAGAAACGATATCGCTTTCGGAAAAGGTCATTGTATGTGCAAGATATGATGACTATGACAGTGCAAGGTTCATGCTCCCCGACAGAGTAAAAGTCATTGAAATGGAATCCGATGACTCCTGGGCAAGAGATGTTGCACCGACCTTTGTGACTGACGGAAGGACAATTCGTGGGATAGACTGGGGCTTCAACGCATGGGGCGGATTAGTTGACGGCTTATATTTCCCTTGGGACAAGGATAATAAAATGGCAAGAAAGCTGTGTGATGCCCTTGATGTTGACACCTACAATATGAGGGATTTCATATTGGAGGGCGGCTCTATCCACACCGACGGCGAGGGAACTCTCATTACAACAGAAGCCTGTCTTTTGAGTCAAGGCAGGAATCCCGATATGTCAAAAAGCGAAATCGAAAATATGCTAAAAAAAGCTCTCGGTGTCAAAAAAATAATCTGGCTGAAGTCAGGTATTTATAATGATGAGACAAATGAGCATATAGACAATATATGTGCATTCACATCACCGTGTAATGTTGTTCTTGCATGGACGGATGACAAAAACGATCCACAATATGCTATGTCAAAAAGCTGTCTTGATATACTTGAAAATTCCACTGACGCAAAAGGAAGAAAGATCACTGTCCACAAACTGCCTCTGCCCAAGCCTGTTATGATAACCAAAGAAGAATGTGAGGGCTTGGATGACATGAACGGAGAGCCTACAAGAACTCCGAATGAAAGGCTTGCCGCCTCTTATGTAAATTTCTATATCTCAAACGGTCATGTATTGTGTCCTCAATTCGGTGACGAAAATGACAAAAAGGCTCTTGAAATTTTGCAGGAGCTTTTCCCTACAAGAAAAACTGTCGGAATTTATGCAAGGGATATTCTCATAGGCGGCGGAAACATCCACTGCATAACACAGCAGATACCAAAATTTTCAAAGGAGTGATTTTTATGCAGAAAGTAAAAGTTGCGGCTGTACAGATGTCAATGACAGGTGACAGTCAGAAAAATTTGGATAAAGCCGAAAAATTTGTCCGTGAGGCTGCAAATAACGGTGCAAATATAATTTTACTGCCCGAACTTTTTGAAAATCTGTATTTCTGTCAGGAAAGAAATTATGATTTTTATAGGCTTGCAAAAGCTGTCGGAGATGACCCTGCCGTACAGCGTTTCAAAGAAATCGCAAAGGAATTGAATGTTGTCATACCTGTGAGCTTCTATGAAAAATACGGGAACACTTTTTACAATACTGTTGCCATGATAGACGCTGACGGAACACTGCTCGGCATTTACAGGAAAACACATATTCCCGATGACCATTTCTATCAGGAGAAATTTTATTTTACCCCCGGTGATACAGGCTTTAAGGCATGGAATACAAGATTCGGATGTATCGGTGTCGGGATATGCTGGGATCAGTGGTTTCCCGAAAGTGCAAGATGTATGGCTCTGAAGGGAGCAGACCTTCTTTTTTATCCGACTGCGATAGGCTCGGAGCCTATACTTGAGGTCGACAGTATGCCTCATTGGAGAAGATGTATGCAGGGACACGCCGCCTGCAATATAACTCCTGTAATTGCCGCCAACCGTGTCGGAACAGAAACTGTCACTCCCTCACAGGCTAATAATAATCAATCCTCTGCACTGAAATTTTACGGCTCATCCTTCATTACAAATGAAACAGGTGATATCATCATATCTGCCGACCGTGAGAGTGAATGTGTGATATCGCACGAATTTGACCTTGACAGTATCCGTGAACTCCGCACAAGCTGGGGACTGTTCCGTGACAGGCGACCAAGATCATATAAAATTATAACCGGTGACGAAAATATATAAAAAATGCCCGAAGGAGAAATTCATCTCTTTTCGGGCATGATTCTTTTAGAAATTCACGTCAGTTATCGCCACTGCACATTGCCAATTGTTTTTATCCCACAGCTACTTCGTATGTTTCACCGTCAATAAAGTCTATTGAGCCTGAACGTGGATACATATTTCTGTTTCTTGTTCTTGTATCATCGGCATCATGGAATATAGCGATAGGATCCTCGATATCCTCTTTAAGCACATATGAGAATGTTCCATCGCCATTGTTCGTCATAGGATCACCGGGCATTTCTGCCTGACCGCCTCTCGGATAAACAACAATATAAATATTGTCGCTCCAATCATCAGGCTTTACGAATGTAACTTTTTGACCGCTTTCTTCCTCGGATGATTCTTCTTCAGACGATTCTTCTTCAGACGATTCTTCTTCGGATGATTCTTCCTCGGACGATTCTTCTTCGGATGATTCTTCTTCGGATGATTCTTCTTCAGACGATTCTTCCTCGGATGATTCTTCCTCGGATGATTCTTCCTCGGATGATTCTTCCTCGGACGATTCTTCCTCGGATGATTCTTCCTCGGATGATTCTTCCTCGGACGATTCTTCTTCGGATGATTCTTCCGACGGTTCTTCCTTTGATTCCTCCACAGTCGGTGCGGACAAAACTACCGATGCCTGTGAAGAGGGAGCTTCCTCATATATACGAGCCGCACAGCCCGTCATAGATGCTGTCAATGCTGCAATTATCAACGATGCCAAAATTACTGTCAACTGTCTTTTTTTCATAAAAATAAACCTCCGTTTTATGATTAAGTACTCATAGATATAATTATACACTTTATAAAAAAATTTTCAATATCTTTTTTAAAATTAAGTGAATATCGGTACATCAAAGTATAATGATACAAAAAATACAGCTTTCAACAGCTCATTATGCTTGATAAATACACTTGACGGAAAGTTTTTATTTTTATAAAATGTGTGTATCAAAAAAATCTTTCAGGGAGAAATTCTTATGAAATACAAAATTATGGCTCTTGACATTGACGGAACTCTCACAAATTCCGAAAAGGTCATCACAGAAAAAACTAAAAAGGCTTTATTCGACTTTCAGGAAAAAGGCGGTAAGATAATACTTGCATCGGGCAGACCTACCTATGGTATAATCCCTCATGCAAAAACTCTGCACCTTGATGAATACGGCGGATATATCCTTGCATACAACGGGGGCTGTGCAATAGACTGCAAAACAAATGACATACTTTTTCAGGATACACTCGACTCTGAATATATCCCCGAAATATGTGATGTTATAAAGGATTATCCTGTCGGCATAAATACATATGAGGGTGATAAGATAGTTGTGGGAAATGATATAAATAAATACACCGAGATAGAATCCCGCATAAATCACATGGATATAAAATATGTCGAAGATTTTCCGGAATATGTGGACTTTGATGTAAACAAATGTCTTTTGCAGGGCGAACCCGATAAAATCCTCGAACTTGAAGGCATTTTGTCCGAAAAATATCGGGATAAACTCGGTATTTTCAAATCAGAACCGTTCTTTCTCGAAATAGTCCCGCAAGGCATTGACAAAGCCATGTCCATTGACAGGCTTCTTAAAAAAATCGGTCTTTCGACTGATGAGTGTATTGCCTGCGGTGACGGGTTCAATGATATTTCAATGATAAAATATGCAGGTATGGGGGTAGCTATGGAAAATGCGTCAGATACTGTCAAAGAATCAGCCGACTTTATAACGCTTTCAAATGACTCTGATGGCATTGCACATCTGCTTGAGACAATACGATAACAAAAAAAGGTCGCCTGACGGAACATCAAATTCTGTCAGACGACCTTTTTATCAGCCTTGCTTTGCAATTTTTATAGTTCTTTCGATACTGTATTTTTTGACAGCAGCGTCATTTGTTTCATATTTGAGATTTTTCTTTTCGTCTTCAAGATAATTGTCAAATTCTTCTTTTTTCATTGTATAAACGATATTATCCTTTGAGATATAATCCGTTTCATCTTCTCCTGCATCATCGGAATATTTTATCTTCTCAGAAAGCTCACTTATAGAATCTCTGTAGATAAGATACAACTTGTCATCAATTGTCGTAACAACAGCTTCTTTTTCTTTGTTATCCTTGATAGCTTTTCTGAGTTCATCGGATATATCTTCATCTTCGTCAAAATTCTTTGTAAGAACAGTATTTTTTGAACTCGGAACACTTTCGACTTCAAAATCCTTTTTATATTCTTCCTCTATATCATCAGTCGTTTTCTTGTCATTGTTTATCATATTGCGGTATTTGTTGAAATTGGCTATTGCTTTTTCCTTTGTTTCACCGTCTATGTCAACGATA
>CACXGJ010000078.1 GCA_902767125.1 uncultured Ruminococcus sp.
ATATAATTCCATCTTCCTGCCAGTCGGAACTGCCGAAACCATAGCTCCACATATCCGTATAATAAATAATAATTCCGTTTGCTCTCAAAATACCGTATATAAACTGTATCGCATAAAATATTACAGGCACAAAATGAAAGATTTTTCTGTCAAGTTTCATAACAGATTTTTGAAGATGGGCTAATAATATACAACCTAAAATTATCAAGCCGATAAAAGGAATACTGATAATAACGATATCAATTATTTCTGCTGCACTCATTAATTATTATCTCCTTTTTGGAATTCGAGAATGTCTCCTGGCTGACATTCGAGAACGGAACACAATTTTGTTAGTGTAGAGAGCTTTATAGCCTTAGCTTTGCCGTTTTTGAGTACGGATATATTTGCGATAGTGATACCGACCTTTTCGGAAAGCTCGGTGACACTCATTTTTCTTTTTGCGAGCATGACATCTATGTTGATAATGATTCTGTCTTCCATTGAAATTCTCCTTTATATCGTGAGGTCGTTTTCTTCTTTGAGGTTTGCGGCTTTTATGATGAGATGTGAAAGGACAGCCGCCGCAACTGAAATTGATATTCCTATAAATACAATGACAAGTGAAGCAAGCACGACTGACGGGTGATTGAAACCTATTATAAGATAAATGATATTTCCGACAAAGAAAAATATACTGTCGCCTAATGCAAGCATTGATATTATTTTCATAGCATTAGCATTTTCCTTGCAGAAAGAATTGTCTTTGCCGATATTTGAGGATATTTTCCAAGCAAAATACAGTGCGATATAACATGGTATTGCTGTAATCCATACAAGACCTAACCATAAATAACAGCCGTTAATATATTCGGGATAATGCGATACAAGGTCATTTCCAAGTTCAGGCACGACAAGTCCGTAAAATACAAGTCCTATAATTCCCATTCCGATAATGATAGCTTTGAGCCATTTTGACAAAGATTTTTGATTCATAGAGAATTACCTCCGAAAATAATATTTTCCTGTATTATACACCGAGTTATATTATTTGTCAATAAAAATTTATCGTGTTACGATAAAATATTTTTGTAAAACAATAAAAACGGAATTTGTTCAAGAATTGCGTATAAATACATATTTTTCTGAATATAAGTGAGAAAAGGGCTTGAAATCAAAAAAATGCTTTCATACGGCAGAGCCATACAAAAGCATAAAAATTCATTTCATATTAAAAATTATTTTTTAAGTTCTTCCATACAATTGTGACATATGTATTGATCCTTATAGTTGATCAGATTTTGGTCAGATTTACAGAAAACACAAGAGGGGCGATATTTTTTGATAACAACGCTGTCATCGTTCACGAAGAATTCCACTGAATCGGCACCGTCCTGAATATTAAGAGATTTTCTGATATCGGACGGGAGAACCAATCTTCCTAATTTGTCTATTTGTCTTACACATCCAATCGCTCTCATAACTACACCTCCGTTTTTGATTCGGATAATATATCCTTTAAATAATATAATACATTTTATTTGCCAAAATGTCAATAGTTTGAAGTAAAAAAAATAGCATTTTTGGAATATTTTTGTTTTTTGCTGTCACTATCGGCATAAGCGTTAAAAGAACCAAAAAATACGACAAAATTCGACTTTTGACTAAAAAAATGTAATTTAAATTCAATAAAAAAATTGTACAATTATAACATTCGGTAATTTTGGGATATGGTTATATTGCGAAGGAGGGATATTATTGTTGAGTTATATATGGCTGGGAATGTTGGCAGTAAGCCTTGTTTGTGCATTTTTCAGCGGAAATATGGAACAATTGTCGAAGGCTGTTCTTGACGGTGCAGACAAGGCTGTCAATTTAGTGATATCAATGGCAGGAGTGATGTGTCTCTGGACGGGGATAATGAAGATAGCCGACAAAAGCGGATTGACCTTGATAATATCAAAGCTGCTTTCGCCGATATTATCAAAGCTGATGCCTGATTATGACAGGGACAGTCCTGCAATGAAAGCTGTCAGTGCAAATATAACGGCTAATATATTGGGCTTGGGGAATGCTGCAACACCATTTGGAATAGCCGCAATGAAGGAAATGCAGAAGACAAATAAACTCAAAAATTCTCCGAATAACAGTATGATAATATTTGTGATAATAAATACGGCATCTGTTCAGATAATTCCAACGACAATAGCCGCTCTCCGTCAGGCAGCAGGAAGTGTCGCACCATATTCGATACTTCCGTATATATGGATAACATCTGTACTGACACTCATTTCGGGAATAGTTATTGCAAAAATATTTATGCTTAAGGGGTGAGCTTGTCACGGATAATATAGGGATATATGTCATACCGCTTGTGATAGTTTCCACGGTGATTTTCGGGGCATTCAAAAAGATAGACCTGTTCGGTGCATTTACGGAGGGAGCAAAGGAAGGTATACATTCGCTGATAAGCGTTGCACCGTCACTGATAGGACTGATAGTGGGGGTGTCAATGCTTGAAGCATCGGGATTTTTTGATATCTTTACACAGCTTTTGAAGCCCTTATGCAACTGTATAGGGATACCGTCAGAGGTTTTGCCGTTGGGACTTATGAGACCTGTAACAGGAAGCGGTTCATTTGCGATACTTAATTCGATAATGCAGAAATACGGTGCTGACAGCATCATCGGAAAAACAGCCTCTGTAATGGCAGGATCAACAGAAACAACTTTTTATGCAATAACTGTCTATTTTGGTTCGGCAGGACTGAAAAATACACGCTGTACTGTCCCGTCAGCACTTTTGGCGGATATTTTGGGAATGTTCTTTGCAGTATACAGTGTAAGGTTATTCAATTGATACAGTTTGGTGGGGAAAACCGTTTTTTGAAAAAATGGTTTTTCCCACATCCCTTTCCCAAAAAACTTATATTATTGCAGAAGCATTTATTTTATGATGTAATAATCAAAAAATGGAAAGGAGTTACAAAATAAGTATCAAAAACATTGACATTAGTGATTAAGCGTGTTAAAATGTGTTTAGATATATAGAATATATGATGTGCGGTCATCTAAAAAACCGAAGATACCTAAAAATTTAAAAAGCCATGGTATTAGTTTGTGCTGACTTAACAGCAGGCGGAGCTGTGGGAAATCCATAT
>CACXGJ010000079.1 GCA_902767125.1 uncultured Ruminococcus sp.
AAATCAGTTATGATATATAGAGGTACTTCAAATTGTTTCAGCAAGGAGGTCAGAAATTGAAGGATATCCTGATAAAAAGATTAAAAAAACATGATGAAGCTGCTTTTGAGGACGTAATGAACAAGTATCTTCCGTTAGTATCAAACATTGTTTATAACATAGGAAGGGACAAACTTTCCAAGGAAGATATGGAGGAAACCATATCCGATATTTTTGTTATACTTTGGCAGAACACAGATAAAATCATCGAGGGAAAATTACAGGGCTATCTGTGCCGTATTGCAAGAACAAAGGCTCTGGATCTGTTATATGAGGTTAATAAAAAGCCACAAACACTTGATATTGAAGAACTTGAAATGCAAAGTGATTTTTCGATGGAAGTAACTGCGGAAATTGATGATATGGCAGAAATATTACAGAACCTAATAGATGAACTGCCTGAACCTGACAGGGAAATCATACTGCGGTATTATTACTATCAGCAAACCTCACCTATGATTGCTGATATACTCGGAATGAACAAGGAAACTGTAAAATCCAAAATTCGCCGTACCAAAGAAAAACTTCGTCTGAAATTAAAAGAAAGGGGTTATGCACCATGAAAATCAACATCTCCGATGAAATCGGAAAATTGGATGTTGCACAGCGTATTACTGATGATTCACCCGTGTTCGACTTTGAGAAGATCAAGGCAAATATCCGCAGCCGCACTACAGCCATAGAAAAGCCGAAAAGAAAAAGCGTAAGACTGTTTGCGGCTTTAGTGGCAGCAATCGTTGTCTGTACCGCAAGTATTACAGTTCTTGCTGCAACAGGAGTATTCAGTAACATTTTCGGCAGTCATTTTCAGGGAGAAAGTTCTGTGCTTGATGTATATGACGGAGGAAATGTTCGGTTTGAAAGTGATGTTCAGGGGCTTGAAGGAAAACTGTTAGGCATAACAGGTGATGAAAACGCTTTCTTTGCAGCCATTGAGCTTACCGGAAAGGATGGAAGCACCTTTACCGATGAGGGTTATACAAATTTTATGAACGGTTATTGTGCGGATACAAATGATAACAATGCCAACTGTTGTATAAATGCCATATCGCAAAACGGAATAAAAGTCAGCTCTGACGGCATGGCAGGCGGATATGATGTGCAATATACTTTGAGTGATGATCGCAGGACGATGACAATGATCCTCGGTATCAATGCAGACAACAGTAATATACAAAACGGTAGACTGACTGTCAGAAATAATTACTATACCACATACAAGATAGTTAAGAAATTGGCGGAATTTGAAGTTAATGACGAAAATGCTGCTTCCGAGGAAGAAAACATCCGTCAAGCAAATCATCTTGATGTAAGTGACACTTATCTTAACTTTAACGGCAAAGTATGGGAGCTTTTACAGATAGAAGCCAAAAATTATGATCTGCCGTTTGTAATGGAAATGGATATGAATTATGAAACAAAGGATAGTCTGAAGATCAAACTTCAAAGCAGTAATGCCTTACAACGTGAATCATATAATACCGCTGAAACAATTATGACCATTTCCGACTTGGGAATATATATCAAAACGAAATATCCGATAGATAAAAATCTGTCCGGTAAAGAGCTTGTTATGAAGTACGATATGTGGTCGGAAAATATGCGTACACCTGAACCGGATAAGTCAAGGATAATAATGTCAGACGGGACGATATATTATTTCTGTCCGATAAACAGCTCGGCAGCAACTGCAAAAATCAGCGACGACAGAAACTATTATTACACAGAGGAAAACTACCGTTTCAGTGACATTCCCGAGCCGCAGACGCTTAATAAACTGATCCTCATTGATAAAACAAACATAGCAAAAATCATTTTTAACGGAGAAGTGATTTATCAGAAGTAGAAAGAAGGTGTGTTATGAAAAAGAGAGCTTTTGCCTTATCGTTAATGCTTGCGGTGTTGCTGCTTTCCTGCGGCTGTTCACAGCAGAAAACAAAAATCAGCAATGATGATCATTTTGTTTTCGGTCAGGACTATCAGTATCAGTTTGGTTCTTCATGGTATAAAAACCATATCAACAAATCGGATAATGGATATTATT
>CACXGJ010000080.1 GCA_902767125.1 uncultured Ruminococcus sp.
CAGATTTGAAAGATATACACCGAGAGTAGGTGAACAAAGTCCTTTCTGCATACGCTCAATATGCTTATGCTTGATTTTTGATGTCAACTCATCTATTACTTCCTCCAGCGGTTCAACCTTGACAGCAAGGCTTACATCGTTTTGAGTATAGGCATTTACTGTCAGTTCCGATATTTCAGTCAGTGCTGCAAAGAGAGTGATAATGTCAGCTTTCGCTTCATCAGAAAATCCCGAGCCTTCATTGTTCATTTCCTGTGATATTTCCGCTATATTGAGGGCATGGTCGCCTATTCTTTCAAAATCTCCGATTGTATGGAGCAATTCCGATATGGTGCTTCCGTCAGCTTCTGTCAGACTTTTCGGTGAGAGCTTCAGCATAAATGTTGCTAATTTATCCTCTAAGGTATCAAGGCTCTGTTCAGCCTCCTCCACTTTGTCAACTGTTTTTTTGTCATAGCGGAACATCATGTTGATTGTGTCGGTCAATGCAGTCTTTGAGAGCAGTGCCATATCATTTGCTTTTTGTCTGCACTGAGAAACTGCAAGAGGAGGTGAAGATATCAGGCGTTCATCAAGCCATACTGTTTCGTCCTTGATTTTTGATTCTCTGCCGTCAGGGATTATTTTTTTTGCAAGTCTGACAAGAAGATTGCTGAAAGGAAGCAGAATAATAGTAGTTACAATATTAAAAACGGAGTGGACAAATGCAATTTCTACAGGAGTTATGGCTTTTTCAATAAAGCTGAAATGAATCAATGCATCCAGCCCGTAAAAAAGAGACAGACATACTACCGTTCCAATAATATTAAAGGACATATGTACGACCGTTACACGTTTTGCATTTTTATTGACACCGATAGAGGATATCAGAGCGGTGACACAAGTGCCGATATTTTGTCCCATTATAATCGGAATAGCAATCCTGTATGATATGGAACCTGTCATTGACAGTGCCTGAAGAATACCCACAGAAGCCGCCGAAGACTGGACTATACCTGTGAAAAATGCTCCGAAAAGTACGCTGACAACAGGATTTCTGAAGGCTGTCAGAAGACTTTGAAAACCTTCCATTTCTGCTAAAGGTGCTACTGCATTTTTCATCAGTTCCATTCCGTACATCAAAACAGCAAAGCCGAGCATTATCATTCCCATATCCTGACGCTTTTTCTTTTTTGACAGCATGAACAGGATAATGCCGAAAAAAGCAATCAGAGGGGCAAAGTTTTCGGGCTTGAGCAGAGAAATGAAGATATTATCGCTCTCTATGCCTGCCAAGCTCAAAATCCATGCAGTAAGAGTGGTACCGATATTTGAGCCCATAATGACACCAACTGTGCCGTCGAGAGTCATTATCCCCGAGTTGACAAGTCCCACAAGCATTACCGTTACTGCAGAAGAAGATTGTACAGCTACGGTGATGGCTGCCCCAAGTCCGAGACTTTTGAAAGGATTGGATGTCATTTTACGGAGAGTAGTTTCAAGTCTGCCTCCTGCAAGCTTTTCAAGGCTCTGCGACATAACGTGCATTCCGAAAAGAAAAAACGCTAATCCTCCACAGAGAGTAAATATCGAAAATATACTCATTTTACTGCTCCTTTTTAAAATTTACACTTATATCCGTTCCGACATTCAATGTGCTTGTGACGGTAATTTCCGCATGGTGTTTTTCTGCAATATGCTTTACGATGGAAAGCCCAAGACCTGTGCCGCCTGTTTCCTTGCTCCTGCTTTTATCAACACGATAGAAACGCTCAAAAATTCTTTGTTTATTTTCCTCGGATATTCCGATACCTGTGTCACATACTTTGATTTCACGGTCACAGGCTGTCAGATCCACATTACCGTTTTGTCGGTTATACCTGACAGCGTTGTCAACAAGATTATACACAAGTTCATATATTTCCGACTCTCTGATATTTTCATCATCTTCCAATATGTAGATCAGCATTTTTATTCCACCTCCGTAACTCAATAAATATTATAAATTATTCCTGTAAAATCCACAATTGACTTTATGTAAAATGAGTAAATGAGCTTTGACTTTTATGTTGAAACACAATGTGATAATTGATATAATATGGATAAAATCAGTTTACAATATTATCCGGATGGTGATTAAATGAAATTCTATCATTATGGAAATTCCGATAAACCTGTTATCGTAATGCTGACAGGTTCGTTTTGTCCTGCGGCGGCACTTGACTATTTGTATGAG
>CACXGJ010000081.1 GCA_902767125.1 uncultured Ruminococcus sp.
ATTTCCGCAATGGTACTTGTAAAAGGCTATACACCTGACATTCCGCTTCCGTTTGATGTTAAATACGGTATCGTAGGCAGCATGACGGGCTGGGGACAGCAATCGGACTATCCGATGATTGATGCTTCATCATTAGGTGGAATAGCAAGGGAAATGGCAATAGCTTTCGGAGCGGGAGAGGACGACATCGAAGATGTTTACTTTGACGTACTTAAAGGCATACACTATGGCATGACAGATGTTCTTGAACCGGGCGAATATGAATTCAAGGTACGTGCTTTCAACGACAGCACATGGAGTGAAAGCTACGGTGTATACGAGCCTGACTATGACCGCACAAACAACAGTCAAACAAATATTAAGGTCAACCTGACAGAACCCGCTGCCGTTGTTGTATTGCTTGATACCGCAGGCGAGGACGAGATGCTTTGGTCAGTGACCTATGGAATTTTATTGCAGAGCATGGGACCGGGCGGAATGCCGGAATTTGTATTCACAGGCAAGCCGGGTACAGAACCTGCATTGCTTAAGATTATCAATGGCGAGAATGGCGAGGGTGAGCAGTCACAGACCTCTGAACAGTCACAGACTTCTGAACAGTCACAGACTTCTGAACAGTCACAGACTTCTGAACAGTCACAAACTTCGGAGCAGTCACAAACCTCTGAACAGTCACAGACTTCACAGAACTCATCACAGCCTTCACAGCCTTCACAGACAAGCAATAATACAAGTAATACAAGCACTCCTGTAAATACAGGTGACAGTACAAATGTATTTGCTATATTTGCAATAGCAATGGCAGCTTGTCTCGTAACATTCAGTCTTTACAAGTCATCAAGAAGAAAAGAAAGATAAAATGTTGAAGTTTTAGGGCAAAAAATAAAATCTCCCCAAAAGCGTAATGCTTTTGGGGGATTTTTTTGTCTTTTTGCAAAAAATTTGATAATTGACTGTTAATTTGGGAATTGATGTGCTATAATGTAATGAGCATTAAAAGATTAGGAATAAGAGGGATTTTTTAGTATGGATAAAAGAGAAAATTTGAGGAATGTAGCGATAATAGCTCACGTCGATCACGGCAAGACAACACTTGTCGATCAACTGCTTTTGCAGAGCGGTATATTCAGGGCAAATGAGGCAGTTGCAGAAAGAGTGATGGATTCCAATGATCTTGAAAGAGAAAGAGGAATAACGATTCTTTCAAAGAATACGGCTGTTATGTATAATGGTACAAAGATAAATATAGTAGATACTCCGGGACACGCTGATTTCGGCGGAGAGGTTGAAAGAATACTTATGATGGTGGATGGTGTATTGCTTTTGGTAGATGCGTTTGAGGGATGTATGCCTCAAACGAGATTTGTTCTGAAAAAGGCTCTTGCACTCGGAAAGAAGCCCCTTGTGGTGGTAAATAAGATAGACCGCCCCGGAGCAAGACCGGAGGAGGTTGTTGATGAAGTGCTTGATCTGTTCATCGAACTCGGTGCGGATGAGGATCAGTTGGAATTTCCCGTTGTATACGCATCCGGAAGGGCAGGCTATGCGTCTCTTGATCCTCATGTGAAAGGAACTGATATGAAGCCGCTGTTTGAAAAGATACTTGAGGAGATACCGGCTCCGCAGGGTGATATGAATGGTCCTTTGCAGCTTTTGTTTTCAAATATAGATTATGATGAATATGTCGGCAGAATAGGCATAGGCAGGGTTGAAAGAGGAAGCTGTAAAGTCGGTCAGAATATAACACTTTGTCATAATGATGGCAGCAGAAAAAATGCCAAGATAACGAAATTGTATCAGTTCGAGGGGCTGAAAAGAGTTGAGAGCGAAACGGCAAGTCTCGGAGATATAGTGGCAGTTTCGGGTATAACCGATCTCAATATAGGTGAAACAGCCTGTGATCCCGAACATCAGGAGCCATTGCCGTTTGTAAAGATAGATGAGCCTACCGTATCAATGCTGTTCATGGTCAATAACAGTCCGTTTGCGGGCAGGGAAGGTAAATATGTGACTTCAAGAAATATCCGTGCAAGACTTTTTAAAGAGGTTGAGACAAATGTTGCCATGAAAGTCGAGGAGACGGATTCAGCCGATACCTTCAAGGTGTCTGGCAGAGGTGAGCTTCATCTTTCGATTCTTATCGAAACAATGAGAAGACAGAACTATGAATTTCAGGTATCAAGACCAAAGGTAATAATGAAAGAGGTTAACGGAAGGATTCAGGAGCCGATGGAATTGCTTATGATAGAAGTACCTGATAATTATGTGGGAGCTATTATGGAAAAATTGGGTTCAAGGAAAGCTGAACTTATAAATATGGGTACAAGGGAATCAGGAGTCACTCATATAGAATTTCGTATACCGTCAAGAGGACTTATGGGATACCGTCCCGAATTTATGACAGATACAAACGGAAACGGCATAATGAATCATATATTCGATGGATATGATGATTATAAGGGAGATATACAGTCACGTACACAGGGTTCGCTGATAGCACATGAGACGGGTGAAAGTACAGGTTATGGCTTGTTTGCGGCACAGGACAGAGGAAGATTGTTTATAGGACCCGGTGTAGAGGTATATGAAGGAATGATAGTAGGAGCAAATCCCAAAAATGAGGATATGGTGGTGAATGTCTGCAAGAAAAAGCACGTCACCAATACCCGTGCGGCAGGCTCTGACGAAGCCCTGAAGCTCACACCGCCAACTATATTGAGTCTTGAGCAGTCGCTTGAATTTATCAGTGATGACGAATTGGTGGAAGTTACTCCCAAGTCCATTCGTATGAGAAAAATGATTCTCAATAAGGAGCAGCGTCTTAAAGCCCAAAGCAGGGGAGGCTGATGTATGAATT
Source organism: uncultured Ruminococcus sp. (assembly GCA_902767125.1). GTDB lineage: Bacteria > Bacillota > Clostridia > Oscillospirales > Acutalibacteraceae > UBA1213. The sequence continues at coordinate 2,858 of CACXGJ010000081.1, forward strand.
ATGTAATACTTGATCTTGAATGGAATGGGGATTACAGTAAAAAAGTCGGTGGCTATATAAATGAGATAATAGAATTTGGAGCAATAAAGCTGGATGAGGATATGCAGATAATAGGGCAGTTCTCAACGCTTGTGCGACCTGATCTCACAAAGAGGCTACGTTCGAGAGTAAAAGATCTGACATCATTGACAAATGATGATCTGAAACGTGGGAATCCGTTCCCATATGCGTACAGTAAGTTCAAAAAATTCGCAAAAAATTGTGTGATAATGTCATGGAGTACAAGTGATTTGGTAACGCTTGGTACAAATTGTCAGTATTATCTTAAAAGCAGCAAATTGGATTTTATAAAAAAATATGTTGATCTTCAGCTTTACTGTCAGGAAATGATGGGTATAAGCAGTAAAAATCAGATAGGTCTTGTTGCAGCGGCTGAAATGTTGGGGCTGAATGTGGACGATATACCTCATCACAGAGCGGTAGGAGATTGTATAGTGTCAGCCAAATGTCTTCAGAAGCTGTATTCAAAGGGTGCCTTGAAGGCATACATACAGAATGCGGAGTGCTGTGAATTTTATGAAAGTTTGGAGTCTCATGTATCATATGTCTATAATCTTGAAAGTCCGCTGATAGATAAAAGCATGATGACAATCAACTGTAATATCTGTGGAGCAAGGGCAGATATACAGGAGCCGTGGGAGCAAAAAAACAGGTCAATTTATGCATATTTTTTATGTCCCGAATGTCAGAATAATTTCAGGGCAAAAATACAGTTCCGCAAAAAACAGAACAGATTGACACCGATAAAGAAATTATCTGTTCCGAACAGTGATGATGATACAGAAAAACAGAAGCCTGAATAATATCGGACTTCTGTTTTTTTCATTTTGATTTATTTTCTTATGTGGACTTTTTGTTTATGTCATCATTCATTTTTACAAATATATTCGATAAAGGCTTGTAAATGAACATTGTGACTATGGCACAGATAATGCCCTTGACGAAAGTAAAAGGAAAATTGAATATCAAAAGGGATTTTATAATATTGTCTGATGCGGGCAGGATAGCCATATATGCTTTG
>CACXGJ010000082.1 GCA_902767125.1 uncultured Ruminococcus sp.
GATCTTTTTGTCTTCCTTGCTTTCGCCGTTGAGAACGGACTGATCGACAGCGAGATTTCCGTCAACGATGATACCATCGGCAGGTATCTTGTCACCGCTTTGGAGGAGGACACAGTCACCTACAACGATGTCATTGATAGCTATTTCAGCGATCTCACCGTTACGGTAGACCTTACATTTGATGAGAGAAGCTTCTTCCTGAAGCTTTTGGAAAGCGTTTTCGTTGTTGTACTCCGAGAAAGTTGAAACGAATGTTGCGATAAGAACGGCAGCAGCTATACCGACAGCCTCATACCATTCAGTGTCACCGATTCCTGCAAACTGGTGCAAGAGCCAGAAGATAACATTAAGCACCAAAGCAACAAGGAGTATCTTTATCATGGGGTCTCCGAAATTTTCGAGGAGCTTTTGCCAAAAAGATTCCCGTGCCTGTTCGGTGAGTCGGTTGTCGCCGTATTTTTCTCTGGATTGGGCGACTTGTTCGTCAGTGAGTCCGAAGTTTTTCATTTTTACGATTCTCCAATTCTTTAAAAAATTTGTGTTTTTTATCAATAACACTGATAATATTTTACAATTTATTATGGCAATCGTCAAGTAATAATATAACGATAATGTGTAGAAAAAAGTCGTTAAAATTTTACTTTTTTACAAAAGGAAAAGACAAAGTAACTTGTGGATTATAAGCATTACTTTGTCTTTGTAAAATATGTAGCTTTAGGTCAGGCTCATTCATCATCGGAAATGAATTTCTTTGCAAGGTTCATAACTTCTTTTCTCTGTTTAGGAGTGAGATTTCGTACTACGAAAAGAAGCTCGACCTCATACTTTGTTGTAGCATGAGTGCGGTATTTGAGACCTTCTTCCTCATCGGCAACACCCGAATGGATATCGGCAATAGCATCCTCAAGTTCTTCCTCAACACCCTGAAGCAAGGCAGTGTAGCTTACATTGAATACCCTTGCGATCTTGATAAGAGTGTTTATATCGGGTTTAGTTTTGCCTGTTTCATAGTATGTGTAGGTAGAACGCTCGATTTTAAGACGGTCAGCGACCTGCTGTTGAGTGAGGCCGCATTCATGTCTGTAATATTTGAGCCAATAAGAGATCATACTGTACATTTTTAATACCCCCGTGACAAAATTATAAATTATAAAATATATCCACTGTTATCTAATTATATAACACTTTTTTAAAAATGTCATCACTTTTCGATAAAAGTTAATATTTAAATACAAATTTCTAATATATGCACAAAAAACAACAGTTTTATTTGTGCATATATTTAAAAACAATTTGTCAAAAAAAATTATCAAGAACCAAAAAATGTCTTGTTAAAGGCGATTTTTGGTATCAATCCAAAGAAAAAGTGATTTTGGGTGCAATAAAAAACCGTCACAAATAAATTGTGATTCAAAAGCTCTTTGATATTTTGGATGTGAAAAAGAGATATTTTTATGGTAAAAATTACCATATACCAAAAAAGCTAATCTCATATTACTCAACTGCAATAATCCTCGATAAGTCTCTTAAGAGCTTTTTTGTCGTTCACGTAAATACCCTTTTCAAGCATTTCAACATCAACTGTCGGAAGCGTATTTATATAAACATCACTTATATAAAAAGGTATATCTTTTCCTGCTTCAAAGGCGGCAACCTTTTTGTCATATACCGAAAGAAAATATCGGGGTGCATCTGCAGGAGGATCTGAAGCCTGTGATATTTGTGAGTCGGATGTGAGCTGTTGGGGTGCAGCCTTTGCATTATCCGATCTGTATGTTGAGCTTATGATGATACAAGTAAGCAAAATTATCCCTGTTATTGCCAATAATTTTTTCATAAACGACATCTCCTTTAACATTATTTTTAGGAATTATAACATATTTATTCATAACTTAAACGGATTTTTTTGATAAAATCATAGATATTTTTGAGCGGGTTTTTATTTTCAAAAAAAATTATTCCATTTTGAAGAAATTATGTTATAATATTAGAGGTAATTTTGAAGGCACAATAGCTTCTGTCCTTCGGATTTTAAAGCCGATGTGTCAAGGTTGCAAAAAGCGTAGCTTTTTGATATAATATAACAAAGCAGGATGGCGAATTTACGTCTGAAGTATATTTTATTGGGGAGGTTTTTTTGAAACATGAGAAAAACAGACATCAGCAAATATAAAGACGAGGCTGCACCGTCTATACCTTCACTTATATGGTCAGGTGTCGGAAGTGTGTTTTCGTTTTTTGGCAGGGTATTGTTCACAGTCCTGCTGGCTGTTTTGGTGACGGGTATAGTTATAGGTATGTCAATGCTTTTCTACATCATGGGCATTGCTAATGAACCGCTTGAGATAAATCTTGACAAGATGACGCTCAATCAGACAAGCAAGATTTATGTCCAGAATTATGAAACACAGGAATGGGAAGAAGATAAACAGCTCTATTCGACTGAAAACAGAGTCTGGGTAAGCTATAAGGATATACCGAAGGCAATGGTGGATGCACAAATCGCCATTGAAGACAAGAGATTCTGGACTCATGAGGGTGTTGACCTGCGAAGAACGGGCGGAGCAATAGTCAGCCTTGCAACAGGAAGCTCACAATTCGGCGGCTCAACGATAACCCAACAGCTTATAAAAAATCTGACCGATGACAATGAGAACAGCATCAACCGAAAGTTCAGGGAGATATTCCGTGCATTGAAGCTCGAAAAGGCTTATTCAAAGGACGATATACTTGAAACATATCTTAACCTTGTCAACTACGGAAGCGGATGCCGTGGCGTACAGTCGGCAGCTAATTTGTATTTCAACAAGGATATACAGGATTGTGATGTGGTGGAATGTGCAGCTATTGCGGGAATAACACAGAATCCGTATGCGTTTGATCCTCTGACCTATCCCGAAAACAACAAGAAACGCCGAAACACTGTGCTTTGGGAAATGATGGATCAGGGCATGATCACATATCAGGAATATGTTGATGCAAGGATAGAGTCCGAAGAACTGAAATTCGTGGGATATATAGTGGATTCCGATGATGAGGATGATACAGGCTGGGGCTGGTATGATGACAGACTTTTCAGGGATGTAACACAGTCACTTCAAAAGGAATTTCATATAACCGCCTCTGAAGCAGAGGATATGATATACAGTCAGGGCTTGAGCATATACAGTGCGATAGACACAAGGGCTCAGGAAATAGCCGAAAGACATATACATGAATGGGAAACTCCCACTGATCCGACATTGCAGGTAGCATATGTAATGATGGACTTTGACGGAAGAATAAGGGCAACAGTCGGAGGTCGTCAGGAACATGACGGAAGACTTCTTTGGGATATATGCAGTCAGTCTGCACTTCAGCCCGGTTCAACCATAAAGCCTCTTTCATCATACACGATAGCACTCGATAAAAAACTCATCAATTACAGCTCTCTTGTATCCGACAGACCTGACTATCAATGGGATATGGTAGACGGATATTATGTATCGGGACCGTCAAACTGGTATAACTCATACTATGGTGATATTACCGTCACAAGAGCACTGAATCTTTCGACCAATGCAACGGCGGTTTCACTGATAAATCAAATGGGGCTTGACACAAGCTACAAATTCCTCACCGAAAAACTCCATTTCAA
>CACXGJ010000083.1 GCA_902767125.1 uncultured Ruminococcus sp.
AGCTTCATGTGAGAAGCAAACATTGCAGCCTCCCATACCTGACCTTCTTCACATTCGCCGTCACCGAGCATTGCATAAACTCTGTAATCCTTTTTATCCAGCTTTCCTGCAAGTGCCATTCCGCAGGCTGCAGATACACCCTGACCGAGTGAACCTGAACTCATATCAACTCCGGGAGTATTTTTCATATCGGGATGTCCCTGAAGCATAGCACCGATATGACGAAGAATTTTTATCTCATCTGTCGAAAAATAGCCCTTAAGAGCAAGTGCCGCATAAAGAGCGGGACAGCAATGACCTTTTGAGAGTACAAATCTGTCTCTGTCGGGATCATTCGGAGCCTTCGGATTAACATTCATCTCCTTGAAATAGAGGTAGGTTATCATGTCGGCAGCCGAGAGAGAACCTCCCGGATGTCCGGATTTAGCGTTGAACACGCCCTCTATTGTCCAGATACGCACCTTGCAGGCAATTTTCTGCAATTCCAGAATTTCTTGATTAGTCATTTTTTAACCAGTCCTCCATTTTCAATTTCACAGGTTTTGTTTCAGAAGAATTATAACACAGATATATATATTTTAATTTCTTTTAAAGAAATAAAATATCAAGACCACACTTTTCTTTTTTAGTTACCTATTTTTTAGAACTTTGTTGTAAATTTTCAGTCATTTTGCGTTTTGTCCTGACCGTAGACATAACAACAAATACAATGATACCCGCTCCGAGTACTATCAGTATCAGCCCCCACACAAGATAATTTATACTGTCATTCACACCGTCATTATTATCCTTGATGTCACGCACTGCATTATCAGAGCTTTTGATTTGACCGTTATTCAGCCTCATATCAGAACTCATACTGTTTTTGAGATTTTCCCAATCCTTCGAGGTCAATTCCGAGCTGTCAACAGATGTTTCATGATATACAACAGAGGATTCTTCCTCGGACTCCGTTGTTTCGGCCGACTCATCTTCATAATAGTAATAATAGCTTGATTCTTCATACGATGACAGATAGCTGTACTCGGGTTCACTGTAATAATAGCTTTCCTCATAGCTGTATTCGGGATGATAATAATAGTCTGTGCTTTCCTGAGCCCACGGAAACGGATTTTCTTCAGTTTGAGAAGGATCATAATAGTATGAAGGTTCATAATATGACGGTTCAGGTTCAGGCTCGGAAAATACATATGACTCCTCATAATCAGAGGATTCTGCTTGTGAAAGCTCTGACGGTTCAGACGGCGGATCATCCTCCGAAAGCTCCGACTGTTCAGGGATCTGTGGAATTTCAGGCTCGGAATAAGGCTCCTCAAACGAAGGTTCTTCAATGCTTTCCTGTACAGAGGGCTGTTCCGATATCGGCGTTTCGGTGCTTTCATCAGGTTCGGCATGAACACATAGTGAGCCTGATGCCATGATCAAAAAGATCATGCTCAACGCTATAAATCTTATAAAGCTTTTTTTGCTGTTCATATGAATGTCCTTTCAAAAAGCTGTCAGTTACTATGCAATGATTGTATCACACATCACATCAATAAATCAAGTATTTCTTCAAAACAAACTCCGTCCTGCATCGGAATCTGCATTTTATCCGATAATTTCACGCACCTTGATACAAATTCAGCAGATTTTTTCACCGACTCCTCAAAATCAACCTTGTTTACGGCATCTGCCGATATTATCGAAGCAAATACATCACCTGTTCCTGCATGAGAGCCGCCCGTCACGGGATATTCAAGTAATTTGCATTTATCGTCTGTCAGGATGAAATTACATATATCATCATTCTTCCGTATACCCGTTATTACTATATTCCTTGCACCCAGACATCTCAATCTCAATGCTATCTCCTTTATTTCGCCTATATCATAGTCATCCTCATGATATTCGGTGTCGGTCAGTATACATGCCTCTGTCAAATTAGGCGTAATGATATCCGAAACGGGTATGAGATTTTTTATTTCCCTGCACAGCCTGCTGTCGATAGTCGCATAGGTCTTGCCGTTATCTCCCATCACGGGATCAACTGTTACAACGGTATCTCTGTCCGAAAATCTCTCTATAAAATCCTCTACTATTTTAGCCTGCTTTTCAGAGCCTAAAAAGCCTGTATAAATGCCGTCAAATTTAAGTCCGAGCTTTTCCCATTTCATATAATAAGCCTGCATCTTATCCGTATAATCATCGAAGAAATAATCGTCATATCCTGTGTGATTTGAAAGAATAGCCGTCGGCACAGCACAGCACTGTATCCTCATCGCCGATATGATAGGGATAGATACTGTCAGACTGCACCTTCCGAATCCTGAAAAATCGTTTATCACTGCAATTCTTTTTTGTCTTTTCAAGCATTTCACCGCCATAATTTCACTCTATTGACATAGTCGCACGGGCATTCAGATCGGCTGACGCTATATTCCCCGAAAGATATTCATAATATGCCTGTGAGCCGACCATTGCACCGTTATCACCGCACAGGTTCAGCGGCGGATAATAATATTCCCACCCACGTTTTTTACATTCTTCCTCAACTCTACTACGCAAAAGGGAATTTGCCGAAACTCCTCCCGCCAAAACGAGCTTTTTATGACCAAGGTCCTCCGCCGCTCTGATAAAGTTGTCCATGAGACTGTCAACGACAGCCTTTCTGAAGGATGCCGAAAGATCATTTACAGGCAGTGTAACACCCTTTTGAGACGCATTGTGTATCTGATTTATGACAGCCGTTTTCAGTCCCGAAAAGCTGAAATCATACGGACAGCCGTCAACCTTCGGATGCGGCAGCTTAAATGCACTGTCATCACCGTTTTGAGCAGCCTTGTCAAGATGTATCCCTCCCGGATACGGCATTCCCATTGTACGGGCTGCCTTGTCAAATGCCTCTCCTGCGGCATCATCACGTGTCCTTCCGATGACCTTCATCTTCGTATAATCCGACACCTCAACGATATGACTATGACCGCCCGATACAACAAGGCACAAAAAAGGCGGATTTAAATCCTGATGTGCAAGGTAATTTGCAGCTATATGTGAGCGGAGATGATGTACGGGTATCAAAGGCAGTCCCGTTGACATCGAAAGTCCCTTTGCAAAATTCACTCCGACAAGCAATGCACCTATCAATCCCGGTGCATAGGTCACAGCTATTGCATCTATACCGCTGAAATCCGTTCCTGCCTGTTCAAGAGCCTCACGCACAACTCCATTGATAGCCTCGCAATGTCTTCTTGAAGCTATTTCGGGGACTACTCCCCCATATAATTTATGTTCCTCGACCTGTGTCGCAACGACCGATGATATAATTTTTCTTCCGTCCTCGATAACGGCTGCTGCCGTTTCATCACAGGAGCTTTCTATTGAAAGTATTTTCATTCAACCATTCCTTCTAAAAAACTTTGTCATTATCAAAGCATCCTCTGTGGGATTTTTGTAATAATTTTTCCTCAATCCGTTCTGTTCAAATCCGAATGACTTATATAATGCTATTGCAGGCTCATTTGACTTTCTCACTTCAAGTGATATAAAATCCGTCTCCATAGCATCATTTGTCAGCAAAGCCATTTTTATAAGAGCCTTTGCGATGCCCTGCCGCCTGAACCTCGGAAAAACAGCTATATTCGTTACAAAGCAGTTATCACAGACTATATACATACCGATATAACCCGCAACCTCATTATCAACCGATGCAACAAAAAAATGTGCTGTTTCGTTTTCGAGTTCATCCTCAAGACTCTTATATGACCACGGCTGTGAAAAACATATTTTTTCAAGCTCGGCAAGAGAGCTTAAATGCTCCCTCTCCATTTTAGTTATTATAAGGTTTATCATCATCACTTACCTTCAGGGTTTTATTATCAAGCATACCCTTGACTATTTTGCAAAAGTCATCTATGCCTTTTTCTATATTCTTTCTGCACTCACGGTATGTTTCAATATCAAAGCCGTACGGATCAGGCACTCCTCCGCTCAATATATATATCTTGTTTTTCGGGATATCGAGCATTGTCATGAGAATTTCAGCGTGTTCTTCGGTCATACAGACAAATATATCCGTTATATTTATATCACGCTGACGGATTATCCTTGAACGATGCTCGCTTATGTCAATGCCTATCTCCTTACAGACCGTCACAGCATTCGGCGAAACATTCTGCCCCTCGCAGAAGCCGAGTGCCGCACTGCTGAAAATACTGTTAATACCGTATTCAAGGGATTTTTCCGCATAAATAGCCTTTGCCATCGGACTGCGGCAAGTATTCCCCGTACATAAAAATAAAATATGAAGCATAACAAAAAAATCCCCTTTCATTCAATTAGCCATCAGCAGAGAACAATTAGCGATCATTTTCCCGCAAACAGCTTTGTTTATAACGATATTGCAATTCATCGCTCATTTTTTAGCGTCAAACCATGTTTTGCCGATACCTGCATCAGCGGGCAACGGTACATTCAATTCAACAGCGTTCTGCATTTCCTCACTCAATATCTGTGCAGCTTTTTCAGCTTCATTTTCGGGTGATTCGACTATCAGCTCGTCATGCACCTGCAATATCAGCTTCGACTGCATATTCTCTTTTTTAAGTCTGTGATATACTCTTATCATGGCTATCTTGATAATATCGGCGGCAGTTCCCTGCACAGGCATATTTTTAGCTACTCTTTCACCAAATGCTCTTATATTATGATTTGATGAGGTCAGCTCGGGCAAATAACGTCTTCTTCCGAACATTGTCGTTACATAGCCGCTATTTTTAGCCTGCTCGACTACCCTTTTCATGTAGTCGTCAATTCCCTGATAAAGTGAGAGATAATCCTTGATATATTTGTCAGCCTCTTTAACGGAAACATTTATATCCTTTGAAAGAGAAAATGCTCCTATGCCATATACTATTCCGAAGTTGACAGCCTTGGCACGACTCCTCATTTCAGGTGTCACAAAATCATCAGGCATATTGAATACCTTTGCGGCAGTTGATCGGTGTATATCAAGATCATTCTTAAAAGCCTCTGTCATGTTCTTGTCGTTTGCGATATGGGCAAGAACTCTCAACTCTATCTGTGAATAATCGGCATCCACCAATAAACAGCCTTCCTTTGCATTGAAAAATTTTCTGAACTCTTTTCCACGTTCAGTCCTCACGGGAATATTCTGCAAATTCGGTTCAGTTGAGCTTATTCTTCCTGTGCGTGTTTCGGTCTGATTGAAATTGGAATGTATCCTGCCGTCATTCCCTATAACCTTTACAAGACCGTCACAATAAGTCGATTTTAATTTTGCAACTGTCCTGTATTCAAGTATCTCACTTATAACAGGATGATACGGTTTTAATTCCTCTAAAACATCGGCATTTGTGGAATATCCGCTTTTTGTTTTCTTCTTTGCAGGCAGTTCCAATTTCTCAAACAAAGCCTCTGCAAGCTGTTTGGGAGAATTTATATTAAATTCATATCCGATATGCTCGTAAATACTCTTTTGAAGTTCGTCAATATCCTTTTGCAATTCATTTCCGTATTCAATG
>CACXGJ010000084.1 GCA_902767125.1 uncultured Ruminococcus sp.
AAATATACGAAACGAGGGTATGCGAATAGCGTTAGTGTAAAATCAAAACAAGAACCGTGGGACACACGGGGATAGCTCGTTGATACTGTACGGGTTACCGTACTTGAGCGAGAAGCACCCACCTCTATAGGTGGGGGAGTATGTCACTTGCCGTGTAGTTGGAATTTGTATAAAAGACAATGAAATTTTATTGTCAAAGGCAAAAACGGAAAATTATTGGACATTTCTCGGAGGCAAGCCAATATTCGGTGAGTCAACAGAAAAGGCTGTTATCCGTGAATATAAAGAAGAAACAGGCATTAACTTGGAAATCGACAGATTAATTTCTGTAACGGAAAATTTTTTTGAAATGGACGGCTGTCAGTGGCATGAATATATTTTCTTTTATTTGCTCAAAGATACAAATGACTTGCTGAAAGTATCGGAAGAAGAACATACAATTTTAGACCACAAAGATGTTATATATAAATGGTTTGGGCTTGATGATTTTATGAAAATGGACATAAGACCGTATTGTGCAAAGAAAATTATAAAAGATTTGCCGAAACAAATTATTCATATTGTAAACAATGAGATATAATGAGGAGATGATGTATATGAGTTTTTTCGGAAGAATTAAGGAGGGGTTAAGAAAAACCCGTGATGCGATTTTTGGAAGGATAGATGCCATGCTGAAATCTTTTACGAAAATTGATGACGAACTTTTTGAAGAACTTGAAGAACTGCTTGTAATGGGAGATGTAGGAGTTTATACGGCTGAAAGGATATGCGATGAACTGAAATCCCGTGTAAAAAAAGATGGCATTACAGAACCAAAGGAAATAAATCGTCTTTTGGCGGAGGTCATAAGCGAAATGCTCAAGGGCGGTCAGCCCTTGAAGATAGATACAAAACCGTCTGTTATACTTGTAATAGGCGTGAACGGTGTGGGAAAGACTACTACTATCGGTAAAATGGCTGCCAATTTCACTCGTCAGGGAAAAAGAGTTACGTTGGCGGCGGCTGATACATTCCGTGCTGCTGCGATAGATCAGCTTCAGATATGGGCAGACCGTGCCAATGCAGATATTATCAAGCAAGGCGAGGGTGCAGACCCTGCGGCAGTTGTTTTTGATGCCATATCATCAGCCAAAGCCAAGGGCAGTGACATTATTATAGTCGATACAGCAGGCAGACTCCATAACAAGAAAAATCTTATGGCAGAGCTTGAAAAAATAAATCGTATAATAAACCGTGAATTGCCTGATGCCGACAAGGAAGTTTTGCTTGTGCTTGATGCTACAACAGGTCAGAATGCCGTCAATCAGACGAAAGAGTTTAAAAATGCGGCAGGCATTACGGGAATAGTTCTGACTAAACTGGACGGTACTGCAAAGGGCGGTGTTGTGCTTGCAATCAAGGAAGAATTGAATGTTCCCGTAAAGTACATCGGTGTCGGTGAACAGATAGATGATCTTCAGCCGTTTGATCCTGATGAATTTGCAAGGGCATTGTTTGGTGCGGATGATATTGAAGAAGTCGAGGAAGTCAAAGAGGAAGCAACAGAAAAGCCTGATGAAGATGAAGAACTTAAACCTGCAACGGCTGATATATGGGCTGAAATAGATGCACAGGCAGAGGCTGAAAGACTTGCTGAAGCAGAAAAGGAAAAGGCTAAAACGGAAGAAGAAATTTTAGCCGAGGAGCAGGCAAAGGCAGCCGCTGAAGCAGAAAAGGCTGAAGAAAAGAAAAAACGTGCCGAGGAACGCAAAAACCGTGCAAAGAAATATAATTGGAGTACAGAGCAGACTGAAACTACTTCTTCTGATGACGACTGGTTTGAGCAGTGGAAGCAGGGCAAGATAAGTGAGGAATGAGGAGTGAGGAGTGAAAAATTCATTTTTGCTCCGAAGTTGATTTTATTGAAAGAGGTGTTTTTTTGTGATATTTGTGCTTGCGTCAAATAACAAGAAAAAAATCGAGGAATTACAGAGGATATTACATCCGTTGGATATTTATGTAAAGACGGCTGAACAGTTGGGCTTTGAGCTTGATGAGGTCGAGGAGACAGGGGAGACCTTCGCCGAAAATGCTGAATTGAAAGCAAGGGCAGCTTGTGAAAAAACAGGCTATCCGGCTATTGCAGATGATTCGGGATTATGTGTAAAAGCACTTGACGATGCTCCGGGAGTATATTCCGCAAGATATGCCGGTGAGGGTGCGACTGATGAAATGAAGATAAACAAGCTCCTTGCGGAACTCAATAAAACAGGCAGTCATGACAGAAGTGCATATTTCAAATGTGTTATATGCTGTTGCTTTCCGAATGGAGATAAGCTGTTTGCGGAGGGACAGTGTGACGGTACAATAGGCTATGCACCGAGAGGCACAAACGGCTTCGGATATGATCCTGTATTCTTCGTTGAGGGAAACAAGACCTTTGCAGAACTCTCCGCAAATCAGAAGGATATTATAAGCCATCGTGGAAGGGCTTTGAAAAAGCTCACAGAAATATTGAGTGAAAGACTGAAAGGAAAATAAATCTATGCTTACAAGTAAACAGAGAGCGTTTTTGCGTTCACTTGCCGTTGA